>CABQAB010000008.1 GCA_902461985.1 uncultured Bacteroidales bacterium
ATATACTGTCCGCTGGGCTGAAAGCGGAGACGAACTCGGCATCCTCTACCGCTATGTCATCGAAGACATGAATTCTTCTCCGCGGGTGGTCAAGACTTCCGGCTACACGCTTGACGCAAACGGAAGGGCGAAACATTCGGTGGACATTTCCATCGTAAGCGGTGCATCCGACTATTGCCTGGCCGCATCATATCCGTATGCGGATTCCTACAGTTCATATACCGGGAAAATGACTTTCACCCTGCCTGAAAAGCAGACTCCGGCCGCTGATTCCTATGATCCTTCGGCTGATTTCCTGATTTCAGTGGAGCCGAAAACTTCGGTTTCCGTGCCGGAGAAAGTAACCTTCTCTTTCCACCGTCCTGTCGCCCTGGTGAAGATGACTCTTCAAGGTATAGGCGCGGGGGAGAAAATTTCTGCAATCGAGTTCACGGCAGCAGAGAATATCGCCGGAAATTTCACGGCAGACCTCCTTACGACAGGACTTGCCGAGCGTGTCTCATACACGGACGGGGAATACCACTACAAGACCATTACTCTTGACATGCAGGGCAGGGAGGCCACTGGCAGCGATGTCGTATGGTTCACCTCCCTTCCGGCGGACTTGACAGGAAAGTCATTCTCTGTCAAGGCCGTTACCGACAAGAATACTTATTCCAAAGATGTGGACCTTTCCGGCCTGCCGGAGTTTCTGTTTGAAGCCGCTACCGTCACCAAGTTCATAGTCGGAGGACTGGCAGTGGAAGAAGTGCCTGCCGGCTATTCGCTCCTGACCGACGCATCCACGCTCAAGGCCGGCGACAGGATGGTGGTATGCAACAGCAAAGTCATAGAGCAGGGCTACGGCCAGTATCTGCTCGGAACTCAGGCGAGCGGCAGCGGAATCGCCAAGTCTGACGAAATCACGGTGACCTCCCTTTCCGGCACGGCATACATTGCAGCTCCGCTTCCGGAAAATGCAAGAGTGTTTACGCTTGAGACGGCGGCCGGAGGGGCATGGTATCTCAAGGCTGATGACGGCTATCTTTACGCGGAATACGATGAGGCTAACTATGCGGCCACGCTCGCGGTGCAGTCTGAGAAAACCGACACCTGGACCGTAAGTGTGGAATCTTCCGGCAATGCCGCTATCAAATCCCTCGACACGGAAAGGTATATCAGTTATAATTCGTGGTATGAGCCTCCGTTCACTCATGCATCAAGTCCGTCCGGCAACATTTTCGCATATATTCTTCCAGGTGGCGGGTCCACTGAAGAGCCGGTGGCGGAGCCTCTCGCGGCTCCGGTCATTTCGTCCGTCACTGTTGAAGGAAGTTCCGTGACAGTCAGCTGGGCTGCGGTGGACGGTGCGGCAAGTTATGACGTGAATTTTGCGGAAGGTCATTCCGTAAGCGGAGTCAGCGGAACTTCGCACACCTTCGAGGGGGTTCCTGACGGGACATATCCGGCAGCCGGCATATCGGTTGTGGCGAATCCTGAGTCCGGAGATGAACTGCACACTGTTTCTGCAGCTGGAACATGGAACGAAGATGTCGTGGTCAGCACTTCGACTGAACCGTCCGGAACCACTCTGTCGTTCAATCTCATTGACTACAAGACATCATCGTCCGTCGATGACATTGCCGATGCCGACAATCTCGTTACTATTTCACATTCCGGCAGTTCAACCTGTTCATGGAGGACTCAAAGCGATAACGGCTTTGACGGAATATTTTACGGCTCAAGTCATACTATCAAGGTCAGAATCAATGACAGCTCTAAAAAGATAACTGGAATCGTCCTTTATGCGCCTAAAGATGGCGGCTCATATAAATCCATATCCATCGGTAGCTGCGAGGCCGACTGGGCTGATTCAGAAGGCACTTACGATTCTTCCAACGGCCAGTATATCTGGAGTGGAAACGCAGGCACGTCTGTCGAGTTCAAGACCAGTTCGGGCACTACTCTCGCACGTATTGACGTCACGCTTGAATAGTGCCGTATGTTCTTCTGTATGTTAGTTACGAAATAATTAAATAAGATTTCACAATGAATTTGAAACATCTGCTGCAGCTGGCAGCGGTTCCGCTTATGCTGTTTTCCTGCACTGTGGAACAGAACCCCTCGTCTGACGAAAAGACAGATGTCAGACTGACACTTGAAAATGGACGTTTCTGGAAAGAATCAGACGAAGTAATCATCAACGGAACAAACTATAGCCTATCCACCGACGGCAAATCCTCCACAGTAACCGTATCCGGCGTTCCTGTGGCGGAACGTTACAGCGCGGCATACGATTTTGCCGAAGGGTTTTGCGAGGGCGAACTTCTCTCTTTCAGCCTGCCGTACTCTTCTGCGGCCGGGAGCGAAGCCGTCAGGCCTATGGTGGCCTGCAATTCCGCTCCTGTGCTGAGCCTGAAGAATCTTACCGGATGTCTCAGGGTCAGTCTCGGCGGCACGGCGGTCATCAGCAGATTGGTGCTGAGCACCGTGTCCGGGGAGAAGATTGCAGGAGATGCCAGCGTGTCCTTGAGATTCAGCGGTACACCCTCCCTTGAACTGAACGGCGCTTCCACCTACAGTTCCGTAACTCTTACTTATGTTTCAGGGGTGTCTTTGCCTGCCTCTTTTGACTTCATTCTTCCGGCCTCCTCCTATGGCGGATTCTATCTCACTGCTTATGACCGCGACGGAAAAGCCATGACCGCGGCCGCTGTCGAAGTGGACAAGATTTCAAGGGGCGAGACAACCGAAGTCGAACTTGAATATGTTCCTGACGAAGGCGAGGCGGTGTATCTGAACGTTGCGGCTGAGACCGATGCGGACGGCAATCCGTTCAACTGGACCGAGGCTTCCATGCTTTACGTGAACGGAGTTCCTACTGCTTTGTGGTCCGGAAGCGGTGAGACGGCGGCCCAGTTCGGGCCTGTCGCACAGGCAGACAACTACTATGTCTCCACGTCTTCCGGTTCGGCGTCAGGCAGTGCGGGATCTACGATGAGGGTCTCTCTGCCGGCCAGACAGTCCGACGCAACAGCCCTGTTCTTCCGCAATCCGGCCGTGGGCAAGGCTGAAGGTTTGAACGTGGAACTGAAATATCTATGCGCAGTTGCAAGGGTGGACCTGAAAGGTTCCCATACAATCACTTCTGCAGAGCTGTCTGCCGTTGCGGCCGGGACCAGAATGGCCGGAGACGGCGTGGTGAACATGAGTGCATCTCCGTTCGCGTTCAATCTCAATGCAGACGCATCCTCTTCCGTAGTGCTTTCCACCGGCAGTCTTGACATAAGTTCGGGTGCATCCATAAGTTTCGTGATTCCCGAAGGCAGCTATGACGAAGGGTTTGAACTGACGCTTACTGATGCCAATGGTCTTGAACTCGTCGCAACGCTTCCTGCTGCAAGTCTCGACCGCAACAAGGTTACGCAACTCGGAGAAGTGCTTTGGGAAGGCAGTGCCGGAAGCGATGGCGATCTGAGCCTCAAGGGATGTGCGAACTGCTACATGGTGCACATGGCCGGCGACTATCACTTCCGCACACGCAAGGTGGACAACAGCAGCGTGTCCGGAATCGTTTCAGCGGACTGGCTCTGGCAGAGTGCTGCCGGTCTGGTGGAGAACGTGGAGTATGCAGACGGAGTAATCAGCTTCAAGGCCGGGAACGGCAGAGGCAACGCACTCATAGCCGCTTTTGACGAGGCCGGAAACATAGTATGGTCATGGCACGTCTGGCTGACCGACAAGCCGGAGCTGCACGATCTTCAGAACAATACAATCTATCAGGGAGGAGGAGCCACGGACGGATTCTATGCGATGGACCGCAATCTCGGCGCAACCGGAACGTCAGGGGACGAAGCGCTGGGGCTTTTCTACCAGTGGGGACGCAAGGACCCGTTCTTCGGAGGAACTGAAAGCGAATGGGTGCGGAACGAGTCCAATGGAGAGATGGAGAAAGTCGCGGAACCTTTTGAAGAGGCGGCTGCGTCGACAGTGCTGAATCCGAAATATGCCCAGGCTGCATGGGAAGTCGTTTCCTGTACTGCTGAAATCGGTTCCATAGACTGGGCCGTGGCGCATCCTATGGCATTCATCTATGCCGGTGCTGACAGCAACCAGTCCAACTGGCTCGTCAAGGCCAATCTTACACAGTCGCAGTGGTACGACAAGGATGCTTCTTTGTGGCGTCCTTTCGAAAAGACAGTGTATGACCCATGCCCTCCGGGATACCGCGTGCCGAGGAATACGACTTTCAACTGTCTTAATTCTGCGTCCGGCATTTTCACTGATTACGAAAGTTTTGTCATCACGGTTGCGGACGGCACCGTATTCAGCATGCCGTATCAGGGCTACAGAAGTGCGAACTACAACGACAGGGGAGCTTTGCTGAGCGTCAGGGGACTGAATGGTTCGGCTTATGTGTGGAGCGGAGAACTCAATGTCTCAGAAAGGGCTTATTCGCTGTCCATCCACAAGCCTGTCATTTACGGGTCAGACGATGACCCGTGGGGCAACGGTCTTGCAGTGCGTTGTGTGAAAGAATTTTAGGGAAAAGTGCGTATGTATATGAAAAACTACTTATTTGCAGCGGCCATCGGGCTTGCCGTCTTGTTCTCCTGCTCAAAACCGGAGGCGGAACCGCACATTTATATGATTGAAACGGACACAGAAAGCATAGAACTCGGGCCGGACAAATATTCGGCTTCAATTTGCGTCGTTACGGATGCCGATGACTGGACTTATATGGAGTCTGCGTCCTGGCTTGAGCTTGAAAAGGATGGGGACTGCCTCAAACTGACGGCGGATGCCAACACTACCGGGAAAGCCCGTACTGCACAGATACAATTTTTCACGCTTCCGGTCATGCCGGACATCAGCGCGACAGTACTGGTGACGCAGCTGCCTGAGGGCAGCGGTGGCGGAGACGATGAAGGTGATTTTTCTGATCCGGCATTCTGGAATCTGATTTCGGGATATGATGCTGACGGGGACGGAACGCTTTCCCCGGACGAGGCTCTGCGCATTACAGAACTGGATCTGGACTTTGACGATGAAATTGCGGGAGCCGAACCGATAAAATCGCTCAAGGGAATACGCCTTTGCAAGAATCTCACTACGCTTTACTGCGAATACAATGCAATCACCGAGCTGGATCTGGGCGGACTCGACAAACTTGAATTCGTGGCTTGCGGCTACAATCTCATCGAGTCCATCAATCTGGAAGGCTGTACCGCTCTGAAGCAGTTGTACTTCAACGTCAATGAAATCAGCAGACTGGATCTGTCAGACTGCAGTTCCCTGCTGCTTCTGCAGGGTTACAAGAACAATCTGACCTCCTTCTCCATTTCCGGCAGCGAAAGCATACGTTATGTTCAGTTAGACCAGAACGAACTCTCGTCTTTCTCCGCCAGGAACTGTCCGAATCTCGGGACGATAAACGTAGGTTCCAACAGCCTGCATGAGCTCGTGCTGGAAAATCTTCCGGAACTCTACACTCTCGGCTGCTACAGGAACGCACTTTCAGACCTGGACGTCAGGGAGTTCGTGAAACTTGAAATGCTGGAATGTCATCAGAACAACCTCACTTCCCTGAATCTGGACGGACTTTCCTCCATTGTGTGGATACGCTGCGATGACAATCTGATTTCGGAACTGGACATATCTTCCTGCACAAAGCTTGTCAGCCTAAATCTCGCTTCTAACCAGCTGAGCGGAGAACTGGATCTGGGCGCGTATGCCGCTCTTGAGGCTCTGGACTGTTCGGGCAACTATATTTCAAGCCTGAAATTCAGTACCTCAAACACTTCCCTGAAAACTTTGGTCTGCTCGTCCATGTCCCTTGACGCACTTGACACTTCCTTCTTGTCTGCATTGGAACAGCTTGACTGCCACAGGAACGGGATAAAGGAACTGGACCTGTCCGGCAATTCCGCAATAAAGCGGGTGGACTGCACTGAGAATCCTCTCGTCCGTCTGCTGCTTCCTGCTTCCGCCGAAGTGGAACTTTCAGTTGACAATCCGGACATAGTCGAGCGTATCTGAAACTTGCCTGAAATCTGAAGATTTGATTTTGATAATCAGACAATAATCGCTATATTTGCGGGCTTTTTGGTGACAGAGGCCCGCATTTTTTATGTAACCCACTGTCACAAAGGACAAAAAATAATGTTAAACCCCTAATTGTTAAAAACAAACAAATTATGGAAGAAAACAAAACTATCGAACAGGAAGTTCCTGTTGTAGAGGAAGTTGCAACTCCTTCAACAGAAGAGGTCGCAGCACCTGCAGCAGAGACTCCGGCAGCAGAAACCAAGGTCTGCAGCAACGCTTCAGTGGATCCGGACAAGTTTGACTGGGATGCATTTGAAAGCGAAGGCGAGTACGGCGACAAGAAAGAAGTCGCAGCCGCTTATGAGAACACCCTTTCCAAGGTCGTTGAGGGCGAGGTCGTAGAAGGTACTATCAGCGCAATCGGCAAGAGGGAAGTAGTAGTGAACATTGGATACAAGAGCGAAGGTGTCATCATGGCTCCTGAGTTCCGTTACAATCCTGATCTTAAGGTAGGCGACACAGTCGAGGTGTATGTTGAAAGCACTGAAGACAAGAAAGGACAGCTCGTTCTTTCTCATAAAAAAGCCCGTCAGCTGCGTTCTTGGGATATGGTCAACGACGCATTCAACAACAATGAAATCGTCAAGGGTTATGTCAAGACCCGCACCAAGGGCGGCATGATCGTGGACGTGTTCGGAATCGAGGCATTCCTCCCTGGCTCCCAGATCGATGTGAAGCCTATCCGCGACTACGACCAGTTCGTTGACAAGACCATGGATTTCAAGATTGTCAAAATCAACCAGGAATTCAGAAATGTCGTCGTTTCCCACAAGGCTCTTATCGAGGCTGAAATCGAGGCCCAGAAAGCCGAAATCATCAGCAAGCTCGAGAAAGGCCAGATACTTGAAGGAACGGTCAAGAATATCACCAACTACGGTGTATTCGTCGACCTCGGAGGCGTTGACGGTCTTATCCATATCACTGACCTCTCTTGGGGCAGAATCAACCATCCGGAAGAGGTCGTCACTCTCGACCAGAAGATCAATGTCGTTATCCTCGACTTCGACGAGAACAAGAAGCGTATCGCTCTCGGCTTGAAGCAGCTCCAGGCACATCCTTGGGAGGCTCTCGATCCGGATCTCAAAGTCGGAGACAAAGTTAAGGGCAAAGTGGTCCTCATCGCAGACTACGGTGCATTCGTTGAAATCGAGCCGGGCGTTGAAGGTCTTATCCATGTGTCAGAAATGTCATGGTCTCCAAGACTCCGTGTCGCTCAGGACTTCCTCAAAGTCGGTGACGAGGTCGAGGCCCAGATCCTTACCCTTGACAGAGACGAGAAGAAGATGTCTCTCGGCTTGAAACAGCTCGTGGAGAACCCTTGGAAGAACATCCGTGAGAAATATCCTGTAGGTTCAAAACATACGGCGACAGTCCGCAACATCACCAACTTCGGCGTATTCGCAGAGCTTGAGGACGGCATCGAAGGACTCGTCCACATCAGCGACCTTTCATGGAACAAGATCAAACATCCTTCAGAACTTGTTGCAACAGGTGATTCAATCGAGGTGGTCATTCTCGATTTCGATGAGGAAAACCACAAACTCAGCCTTGGTCACAAGCAGCTCCTTCCTAACCCATGGGATGAGGTTGAAGGTAAATATGCCGTAGGTACAGTTGTAGAGGCCAAGATTGCTGCAATCAGCGACAAATTCGCCACAATCGAGCTTGACCCTTCAGTCGAGGCTGTATGCTTCAGCCGTGACCTTGTAAAAGAGGACGGTTCAACTCCGGTCGTAGGCGAGACTCTTCCGTTCAAGGTTATAGAGCTCAAGAGGTCAATGAAGCGTGTGGTTCTTTCGCACGTCAAGACTTACGCTGAGGCAAAGGCTGAAAAAGCCGCTTCTGAGGCTGACGTAACCAAGAAGGCCGTGAAGAAGATCAATTCCAACGTAGAGAA
Organism: uncultured Bacteroidales bacterium; assembly: GCA_902461985.1. Classification (GTDB taxonomy): domain Bacteria; phylum Bacteroidota; class Bacteroidia; order Bacteroidales; family UBA932; genus Cryptobacteroides. The sequence continues at coordinate 7,985 of CABQAB010000008.1, forward strand.
GACTACTCTCGGTGACATTGACGCTCTTGCGGCTCTCAAACTCAAGTTCGAGAAAGGTGAATAAGCCGGCAGAATGAAGTTTCAACTGAATGTATTGGGTACGGCGTCCGCCAAGCCCTCTGCAGGCAGGAATCCGAGCGCCCAGGTACTTGACGTACGTGGGCGCTTGTTTTTGATTGACTGCGGAGAGGGGGCTCAGCGGCAGATGTGCCGTATGCATCTGTCTTTTGATAAGCTGGATGCAATTTTCATTTCACATGTCCATGGAGACCATATTTTCGGTCTCTTCGGACTTCTTTCCACCATCGCCCTGTCCACCTCGCGCAAGTCAGTCAGGATTTTCGGACCTGCACAGTTAGGTGACTTCCTGGATTTCTATCTCAGGCATTGCATCGACCATGCTTCGCTGGAAATTGATTTCACTCCGCTGGACTGCAAGTCGCCCGAAACTGTTTTCTGGAACAAGTTCATGACTGTGGAGGCTTTTCCTCTCAACCACCGTATTCCAACTTACGGCTATATCTTCCGTGAGCGTACTCCGAAACTGAACGTCCATAAGTTCAGAATTGAGCAATATGGCTTGGGCGTGGCAGAAATATGCCGTCTGAAGGACGGAGAGGATTTGGTGCGGACTGACAGCGAGGGCAATGAAATCCTGCGTGTGCCTAACGCGGAACTGACATATCTGCCCTACAATCCGCGCAGTTTCGCGTACTGCAGTGACACTGCGCCTTTTGCTGAACTTCCTCTCTGGGTGAGGGGAGTGGACCTGCTTTATCATGAGGCCACCTATGCCGAAGGCATGGAAGAGGAGGCAAAGGCAAGATACCATTCCACAACAACCCAGGCGGCGGAATGTGCAAGACAGGCAGCTGTGGGCAGGCTCGTCTGCGCCCATTATTCGTCACGCTACAAGACCGCCGATGAACTCCTGAAGCAGTTGCGTGCGATATTTCCTGACTCCTATACAGCAAATGACGGAGACATTTTTGATGTCCCTGTCAAGACAGTCTCTCAAGTTCTTCCATAAATGCCGCTGAAGAGGCATCGGAAGGCATTCTCCAGTCACCGCGGGGCGAGAGTCCGACACTCCAGACTTTCGGTCCGTCCGGCAGGCAGGAGCGTTTGAACTGCTGGCTGAAAAAGCGTCTGAAAAAGACTTTCAGCCATTTGAGTATTGTCTTGTCTGTATAGGAACCTGCAAAGGCCTTGCGGGCGAGGAAGTATATCTTTGCCGGGCTGAAGCCGTAGCTCAGAAGGTTGTAGAGGAAGAAATCGTGAAGTTCGTATGGTCCGACGATGTCTTCTGTCACCTGCGCTATCCTGCCGTCATTGCCGGCAGGCAGAAGTTCCGGGCTTACCGGCGTATCGGCTATGTCTGTAAGTATATCCTTCACGCAGGCGAATTCAGGCATATTCCCGGCAATCCAGCGGACTGTGCTGCTGACAAGTGTCTTGGGCACTCCGGCATTCACTCCGTACATGGACATGTGATCCCCGTTGTAGGTCGCCCAGCCTAAGGCCAGTTCAGACATGTCTCCGGTTCCGATTACGATTCCGGAAGTCTGGTTTGCGATATCCATCAGAATCTGTGTTCTTTCTCTTGCCTGGGAGTTCTCGAAGGTGGTGTCATGCACGTTCTTGTCGTGACCTATGTCAATGAAATGCTGGTCGCAGGCAGCCGCAATGGATATTTCCCTGACACTCACCCCGAGCGCGTCCATCAATTTGCGGGCATTGGCGTGAGTGCGGCCGGATGTGCCGTATCCCGGCATGGTGACGGCAGTTATGCCTTTGCGGTCAAGTCCCAGACGGTCGAATGAGAGTGCCGTGACAATCAGTGCCAATGTGCTGTCAAGTCCTCCCGAAACTCCTATAACCGCGCTGCGGCAGCCTATGTGGTCCAGTCTGGTCGCAAGTCCCTGAACCTGTATGTCCAGTACTTCGCTGTAAGTGACGGCTTCGTCTTTGCCTGAAGGTATGAACGGATGGCGGTCAATCCCGTGCAGAAGTTTCTGCTCGAAATCTGTTCCTGCGGCTTCACCTGCGTCAATGTGAGTGTAGAAGCGGTTCCAGTTGTTGTCTCCGTCAGGAGAAAATGTCTGGAAAGTGTTTTTCCTCTGCCGTATGTTTTCTAATTCCGATGTGTCTATGTCGGCTATAATCAATGTGTTATATGAACTGTCCCTGTCTGTCTCCGACAAGATTTCTCCGTTTGCGGCGATTATGACAGAACCGGAATAGACAATGTCCTGCGTGGATTCGCCATAGCCGGACGAACAGTAGACATAACCTGAAACAGTCTGGCTGCTGTGACGTGCTACGAGCCTGCGTCTGAATTTCGCCTTGTCCGCGACTTTATTGCTTGCGGAAAGGTTGAAGGTGAGCAGCGCCCCCGCGAGAGAATGGAATGATGAAGGAGGGACCGGAGTCCAGAGGTCTTCACATATCTCCACTGCGAATGGCACTTTGCCGCAATGGAAGAGCATATTCGGAGACACGGTAGCCGGCTGGCCTGCATAAGTTGTAGTGGCTGTATTGCCGCCGAGGAATTCGCTTCCGGAGCTGAACCATCTGTTTTCGTAGAATTCCGAGTAGCCCGGAAGATGTGTCTTTGGGACTATGCCGAGAATCTTCCCGTCCTTCAGTACGACTGCGCAGTTATAAAGCCTGTTGCCTACTCTGACCGGTGCACCTATGATTGCCGTGACCGCCTTTCCTGAACTGTTGGCAACCACCTCCCTGACAGCATCCTCAGCCTTGTCGAGCAGCAGCTCCTGACTGAAAAGTTCACCGCATGAATAGCCTGTGACGCATAATTCAGGGAAAACGATTATGCTTGTATCCTCTTTCTCAGCCTTGTCTATGAAAGTGCTGATTTTCCCGGCGTTTGCTGACGGATTCGCCAGTTCTGTTTCCGGGATGCCGGCTGCGACCCTTATAAATCCGTAATTAGTCTTCATCTTATCTTGCCTGGTGGACTGTAGCCTTTACTTTCTGGTTCTTGTTCACGAGAGTAATCAGTCCCTTTTCGTCATCTATCTTCATAACCGTAAGCGCAATTCCGTTGAGCGTCTTGATTCTGGATGCGCCTTCCGTCTTCCATCTTATTTTGGCCGTCACCATCTCGTTTATGTCTTTGGGCTGTTCGTCGCAACTTACGGTGTACCATTCGATGCCGTCGTCCCTTGTCATGGCGTAGTTGCCGTTCTCGTCCGCCGTCGCCTGCCAGGTCAGCGGGTCGCATGTGATTATGTTCTTTCCGTCCACCATGAGGGAGGCATTGCTGTCATTCCAGAACTTGTCAAGTCCGTTCTCTTTGCATGAAACCGCTGTCATTGCCAGGACGAGGACGAATGCTGTGTATATTTTTTTCATCTGTTATCTGTTTACACTTATTGTCTTGTATACGTTCACTTTCCTTCCGTCTTCGTAAGTGGCGACGGCTTTCAACTCGCCTGATGACGGAATGGTCCACAGGCAGTCCGCCCCGGCTGTGATTTCCTCTGAATTGAAGAACCACTCGATGCTTGCGGCAGTGCCGGCATTGTTCAGGTGTAGGGGCATACGGCTGCCTTTTGCGAATGAGCCGTCCTCCAGTCTGTCCTCAACATCCGTGAATATGGTCTCTATTTCCCTGTTGTTGCTGGTCAGGGTCTTGAATTTCTCGGTGGAACTTACATATTCCATTTCCCCGTCAGTGTATGACACGCTCAAGGTGTAGTTGGAACTGGATTCAAGTCCTTCAATCACAGCTGCATATCTGCCCTTTTCCTTGTCGTAGGCCTCGACTTCGACACTTTCGGCAGCCGAATCCCCTAAAGCATAGCTGATTCTGATTGTCCCGTCAGCATCAGGACAGATTACCTCGACCAACGCTCCGTCAGGGAAAACCACTGACGGGATGATTGTTGCCGAACCTTTGCCGGTCCCGTAGACAATGAAGGAAACGCTGCCGTCAGGCTCTAATGTGATGTTGTCTATCCTTGTGGTGCTTTTGTTGCCGCTCCACCAGTCCAGACCGCTGTCAGCATCAAGACAGTCTGAACCTGCCGGGAAGAATATTCTCCTTACAGCGGCCTTGTGGGCCTCATTGTAATATGGATTGCAGGTAAATTGCAGCCCAGAAAAATATTTTGACCTTAAAGTGCGGTCTGCTTCCACGAGGTCGGCGCACTGACGGTCACGACGGCAGTTCACTTCATTGTAGTCCCATCTGGCAGCGGACGTGAGATTCCCGTAAGTCGCTGATACGGAGGAGCGTTTGGAACGGTCTATATGATAGACCAAAAGTCCGCTGCCTCCGCAGTATTTGTCCCATGTGGAGTTTTCGTTTCTACATTCAAAGAGGTAGTATTCTCCGCTGTAGTCGGTTTCCAGTTTGTAATAGTCCCTGTTTTCGTGTATAGGGCGGAGAGTATGCCTGCCGGGAGTGAGTTCCATGCAGTTGCCGCCGCCGATCGTGTCCCAGTCCACTGCATTCCAGTTGGGCGGGGTGTTGCCGTCGTTGTTCATGTTTCCGCCGTCCATGAGAGCGGTGATATGCCATTCGGCTTCGGACTGTCCTCCGCTGTCTGTGTAATCCGTGTCATATAAGTCCATGACCCCGAGAGTATGGCTGAACTCGTGGCAGAAAGTCCCGATGCCTGCAAGGTAGGATTTGGTGACGTTGCCGTACCTGTCTATTTCGCAGGTCAGCTCAGCCGTACATGCATAGCGACTGATTTTTGTTCCGTTCAGCGAGAGCGGAGACTCAAGACTCCAGGCGTGAGACCAGATACAGTCTGTATTCTCGGTCTCCGCTTCGTCTTCTCCGGCGAAGAATACGAATACATTTTCCACAAAACCGTCTCCGTCATTGTCGTAAAGAGAAAAATCCGTACCTGCACGGGATGCCAGTCTGCAGGCTTCTTCTATCATTTCCCTGACATTCTCGTCATCGGCCACCGTGGTGTTTCCTCCGTAGTACTTCCTTGTTTTCGGCAGGGTCACGATTTCCGATATATCGAAACTGAAATTGATGCTGCCGCCGAACTGGTCGTTGAAATAGTCCGCTGCACTGCCTGTCGCTCCGTTGAATGAATATCCCGGAGAAGTAATCATATTCACGAAATCAGTTCTTGTATTTTTGAATTTGACGTCGCTGTACTGGGCCAGGACAATGATTCCGCGCTGTTGTTCCGTGCCTCCTGCCTTGGTCTGGCTGATGCTGCGGGACAATGACTCGCGGCCTCGTGCAAATTCCACTGCGGCTTCCGCCCTTTTTTCGGAGGCTTTCCGCATAAGGAGCTCGTATGGAATCATACGGCTGGCAGTTCTGGCTGCATTGTCAGGAGTCCCGACCCTAACCCCGCTGCTGTAACGATCGCCTTCCGGGTCAAATCCGGCATAGCACCACCAGCCTTCGGAATCCCGGACAATCGCCTCTCCTGCATCGGTCGTTCTGAGTCTGAAAAACTCGTCACCTATACATTTTCCGGTAAATCTGCTGCCGTCCGGCTGTATGAAAACCCTCGTTCCCTGTCTCGCCGGAATGGCAGACGCGGTGTAGAACGTGCTCAGTACCAGGACAACTGCCGTGATCACTGAAAGTTTTGAAAAAGTTATTTTCATCATTAAACTAATCACAAAAAAGTTTGCTAAATTAGACAAAAAAACGGAACTTCGCAAGACGGTGTGCACGTGGCGTACGCAAGAGTATTAAACTGTCTGGAGTTATGAACAGAGTGGTCATCCCTAATGATATATTTTTCGCAAATCTTTTAGAAGAACTCAAGAGCGCGGGAGAGGTGTTGTTTACTGTCCGGGGACATAGCATGACACCTTTTCTTAAGAATGAGAACGACAGCATCATGATGAAACGTTTCGACCCCGAAACGGACGAGTTGTGCAGAGGGGATGTCGCACTGTTCAGATTCAAGGGCAATTATGTGGTTCACAGGTGCGTGAGCGTGCTTTTGCGTGAGGGACGGCGGGTATATGAATTCAGAGGGGACGGGAACTGTACCGGATGGGAATGGGCCTGCCCGGAGGATGTATATGCGGTGATGAGGAAAAAAATAACTCCATCCGGCAGGGAATGGAGCTGTGATTCTCGGTCGTGGAAAATTTGTTCCGCTCTCTGGCCGAGCGGATATTGGCTCAGGAGGCTGCTGCTCGCGGTAATCCACCGCCTGCCGGCATACCGCTGATTGCTCACCTCTCTCCACTTTGCCGAGGCGGGAAAAGTGGTTAATTGAATGTTCGTATTTCTTCCCCGATATGCACGGCCGGAAGGACCCGGCAGTTTGTGACGTTCATCGCGCGGTCCACTCCCGCACCGATAAATGTCTTCACTCCGTTTTCCACTTTCGCGCTGATTTGAGGCATGAGAGCGAGTTCTTCGGGACTCAGTTTTCCGAGTACGAAATCCACCTGGTGGCCGCGTGAGAAATCGTTGCCTATCCCCAGTCTTATTCTGGCATAATCCTGGGTCTGCAGCAGTTCGTTGATGTTTTTCAGGCCGTTGTGTCCTCCGTCGCTGCCGTTTTTTCTCATCCTTATCGTGCCGAAAGGCAGATTGAGGTCATCGGATACGACAATGAGGTTCTCCTTCGGTATTTTCCTTTCCTGCATCCAGTATCTGACGGCTTTGCCGCTCAGATTCATATATGTGGAAGGTTTGAGGAGAATGATTCTGTTCCCCTTGAAGGGAATTTCCGCAATGTCACCGTAACGCTGGGTACCGAATACGACATTGGATGCCTGTGCCCAGGCATCCAACACCATAAATCCCATATTGTGCCGGGTGTTTTCGTATTCGGAACCGATGTTACCGAGCCCGGCTACAAGATAGTTCATCTTTCAGTCTCCTGATTATTTCGCAGGTGCGCCGGCCTGTGCTGAAGCACGTGTAGGACGTACTGAACAGATGATCGTAGCTTTCGGAGAAACGATGCTTACTCCCTCGAAGTGGAGGTCGCCTGCCACGATCTGCTTGCCGATCTGGAGTGCGGAGCAATCTACCTCAAGTGTGTCAGGAAGTTCGTTGAGCATTGCGCTGATTTTGAGTTTCCTGGTTGAAACGAGGAGCTTACCGCCGGCCTTTACGCCTTCTGCGTGTCCGGTCACTACGACAGGAACGTCGATAATCACAGGTTTGATCTCGTTGACTGCGAGGAAGTCTACGTGGAGACACTCGTCAGTAACAGGATGCCACTGGAGTTCGTGAAGCACGGCGTTGAGTTTCTGACCGTTGCTGAGTTCGATGTCGATGATGTAGGAATTTGGAGTGTGTGTGACAGGTTTGAGGTCCTTTGCGCTTACTGTGAAAAGGATGTTCTCCATTCCAAGTCCGTAGAGGTTGCAAGGAACGAGTCCCTGTCTGCGGATAGCCTTGATTGACTGCTTGCCGGCCGCCTCGCGGATCTGGCCTTTCAATTCGATGTGTTTCATTGTTTTGAATTAAAATGTGTTACTCAGTTCTTGCCTTCTCAGGCAGAACCCCATTGCACCAAAAAGCCTTGACTTTTTATGGGGCTGCAAATTTAGTTTCTTTTATTCTTTCTCACAAATATTTGCGCGATTTTTTGCCTTTTCTGCCTTTGGTCCGCCAAGCCCGGCAGACATCCTGCCGGGATGATGCTCCAGGATGTTCCTCTGCCATGTGGAGCTGTCAATGTGAGTGTAGATTTCAGTGGTAAGTATGCTTTCGTGGCCTAACATTTCCTGAACCGCCCTGAGGTCGGCCCCGTTCTCTATCAGGTGGGTCGCGAATGAGTGCCGGAGTGTGTGCGGAGATATCTCCTTCATGATTCCAGCCTTGGCAGCGCAGGATTTGATCAGCTTGAAAACTGCCACGCGGCTCAGTCCCTTGCCGAATCTGTTAAGAAAGACTATGTCCCTGCAGGCGTTGTCGGCGGCTTCTCCTCTCACCTTCATATATTCTTCAAGAGCTTCCAAAGCCATATCCCCCAAAGGCACTATTCTCTGTTTGTTGCCTTTTCCGATAACGCTCGCATAGCCCTCTTCCGGAAAAATGTCGGAGATTTTCAGTGAAACCGCCTCGGAAACCCTCAGCCCGAGTCCGTAAATGGTTTCTATGAGCGCTCTGTCCCTTATCCCGGAAACGGGGTTCGACGCAGCAGCCTCAATCAGTCTCCCGACTTCCTCGACCGAGAGCACAGCCGGCAGGTAAGTGCCTAATTTCGGGGCTTTGACTGCATCAGAGGGGTTTTCTTTGCAGACTCCTTCCAGGCACAGCCATCCGAAATAGGAATGAAGTGAACTGACGACACGTGTCTGGGTTCTTTTGGAACTGTCAGAGATGGACTCTATGTAGTCGATTATGTCTTCGGTAACTACATCTTCCGGAGCTTTGCCGCTGTGTCTCAAGAAGGCTTCGACATCGCCCACATAAGCCTCGGCCGTGTTTTTCGACAATGCGGATTCAATCAGAAGGTATCTTCTGTAAAGGCTTGTGTGGGTATTTTTCCCGTTCATTGGCAGTTCCGCGTTCATAGGCATCTGTTCGGGCTGTCGGCTGATTCCGTCGTTTTGCCGTGACTACAGAGTGCGGTAGGTTCTGCCGTATTCGAGCATCTGGCCGAGGTAGTCATCGGTGTAGCTGAGCCTGTAATCGACTATGGTCCCGTTGTTTACCACAGGTTCTATGACAGGGTTCACGAATCCTCCATACGGCTTGAGATTCAGGGCAGAATACCTTTCAATCACTTCTTTGTGCAGATTGTAGTCGATATCCACCGCATAGCCGTTCACCAGTTTCTTTCCGGCTGCATAGTCTCCTTCGGATTTGATTCTCTGGACTTCTGCGAGAAGTTCTCCGAAAAGATTGCGCAGGGCAGGGTAGTCGTTCACCACGAAATAGGTCTTGCCGTCTTTGAACTTTTTCTCTATGACATTGTTTTCCAAGCCTTTTTCATAGCACCACTGGGCAATCAGCTTGCGGTTCTGCATGTGTGCTTCGGTGTTTTTCCCGCCAAGTTCAACTCTTGAGAACTGGACCAGGAGACCGTTGCGTATATAATTTGAATACATGGCTTTGTAGGCTTCCTTGTCAGGGATTATGCCGAGTTCGACCATTTTGTCGTCAGCGATGTAGTACAGTCCGAAAAGGTCTGCCCTCGTCTCTTCCAAAGTGGAACTGTATTCTCCGAGCGCGTTCGGTGACGTGTCTGGGAGCAGCTGGCCGCTGCCGTGTCCGAGACATTCGTGAAGGTCGGTGTGGATTTCGTCAGTGACGGAGAGGTATTTCTTTGCCATCGCTATTTCATCCTCGTCATAAGCAAATTCCTTGAGCGTGCTGTTCGGCGATTCCTGTGCCGCCATGTCGTAGGCGTGCGTGATGTTCGCTATGGTTACCGATTTTGAACCGTAGTCGCGTCTGATCCAGTCTGCGTTTGGAAGGTTGATTCCAATCGGTGTTGCGGGATAACAGTCTCCAGCAAGCATCACGGCATCAATGACTTTTGCGGATACACCCTTGACCGTGGGCTTTTTGAAGCGGTCGTCCACCGGAGAATGGTCTTCGAACCACTGCGCATTTTCGGACAGTTTTACGGTTCTCTGCGATGCCTTGTCGTCCCTTATGTTCACAAGGGCTTCCCATGTTGCTTTGCGTCCGAGAGGGTCGTTGTAGTCCTCTATGAACCCGTTTACGAAATCGATGGTTCCTGTCGTGTCGCGGAGCCATTCGATATTGTATTTGTCCCATAAGCGGAGGTCTCCGCTGCGGTAGTATGCAATAAGCGTGGATATGTACTGTTTCTGACTGTCGTTCTCGGCGAATTTAGCCGCAAGTTCCAGTTCCCCGGTGATTTTTGCGATTGCGGCGCCGTAAAGTCCGTTTTCATGATATACCTCTTCCCGGATGATTCCGTCCTCTCCCTTGACCAGACGGCTGTTGAGTCCGTATGAAACCGGAGTCTTGTCATCGGGATCGACCATGCCGGCATAGAAATCCTCCACTTCGGCGCGGCTCACTCCCTTGTAGAAGTTTACCGATGAACCTTTGACAATGTCTCCCTCGTCAGTTTTTCTCCATCTGTACATTGACGGGTCGTAGACGGCGTCTATAAGGGCGTCACAGTCTTCACCACATTCACGGGCAATCTGCTTGAAATAGTCACGGCTGCATGCGGGGAAGAATTTCTCCTCTGCATAGTGGTGATGGATGCCGTTGCTGAAGAACACCCTTTTGGCGTAGACGAGAAAGTCACTGAATTCGGCGCAGTCGCGCTCGCCACGGTAGTTCTCCAATATGTTTTCAAGCATATGCCTTACCGGCAGGTTGATTTCGCAGTTCTGGTCCCAGATGATGTCCCGGCCGTATTTTGCCGCCTCGCTCAGATGATAAACGTAACTCTTCTGCTGGAGACTGAGTCCGTCCCACCCCGGTACCTTGTATTTCATGATTTTGAGGTCGGCGAATTCGTCGATGAGATATCTGTCTTCTTTTTCCGTGCCGTCCGTGCATGACACGATGCAGCCGAGCATGGCGGCTGTACTTAGCATTTTCGTCATTCCTTTCATTATATTCTTTTTTACTATATTTGCAATTCTGCAAAGATAGTGAAAGCCGAGTGCAAAGCCAAACGAAGTTTGAACTTTGCCAGGGCGCATCCTATATTCCAGATGTAAGCAACACAAAGAAATTTATGCGTAAATATCTTCCTCATATTCTTTTTGCCCTATTCTTTTTCGCCGCGTGCAAGAAAGATCCGGCTCCTCAGGTAGTGGTTGTCCATGACCATATCCGTGCTCACGTAATGATGAGTTTCGGCTTCAACAACCTCAGTTCCGCATTGACGGAAGACATAAACGATATGACCAAGGGCTACGTCCCGGGCAATACGGAATATGACAATTACCTCTTCGTCTTCAGCCATCGTACGGCCGGCTACTACAATGAGCCGACGTCTCCGGTCTTAGAGCGGTTTTACAGGGATGCAGAAGGAAAAGTTGTCAGGGAGAAACTGAAGACATTCGAGCCGGGGACTGTTCCCAACAAGGGCGAAGTCATTCGGGAAGTCCTCGAATTCCTGCGTGACAGCTATCCGGACATTGAAAGTTATGGCGTGCTTATGTCGTCACACGGGACTGGCTGGGCCCC
>CABQAB010000009.1 GCA_902461985.1 uncultured Bacteroidales bacterium
ATATACATTATTATAATATATATATAACGATATATAACAGATGAAAGAGATTCTTCCCTATGTTCGTCTGTAGTTTCCGACTGTTCGGATGACAGAGCGGATGCGGAGGACAAAGCCGACAATTCCCATGTCAAAGACAAGGACAACGGGCAGCATGGCAATAACCCCATAGAAAGCCCGAAAGAAGCGCAGGACGGCACGATTGGCGGCGTGGATGCCCCGACATAGGCAGGAGAACTGACGGGCGCACAGCGCAGGATTTCAGCGGTACTCCGTTGGCGTGGCGTGACTGACTGGGCTTGCCCAGATATAGCCCACTATAACTTCTCCGCTGCGCTCCGAAGTTGTGGGCTCTCCCGAGGGGCTTAGGACGCTGCCCTAAGAACCCGGCAAGGACTTTCAGCCCTGTGCAACCCGACCAAAGAGTGACCCTCTCTTTGGGAACTCCGCTTAGTGGCTTCCACCCCTAAGAACCCGGAGCAGGAAGTGACCCTCTCCCTGCACCCACCGATTAAGGCTCTGCCCTAATAACCCGAAGTGAAACCCAAAATACAGACAAGCCCTATGGCACAGAAGACATCCATCAACATCAAGCCGTGCAACATCGGCAGCAGCGAAGCGCACAACAGGCGGACAGCGGAATATCTCGCCAATATCCGCAGGGAGAAGTTCTATATCCGCACCGACCTCATGGCGAAAAACGAGACATGGGTATCACCTGATTTCGGCGAAACCACGCTCACCGAGCGTTATAATTTGATAGCCGCAATGGTCAAGGAAAAGACAGGTAGGGCAATGCAGACCAAAGACCGGGAAAGGGTGAACAAGAAGACGGGCAAGGTGACCATCGTCCGTGGCAGCACTCCGCTCAAGGAGGGCGTGGTTGTCATCAAGGACGACACCACGATGGAGCAGCTGCGGCACTTCTGCGAGGTGTGTAAGCAGCGTTGGGGAATCACAGCCCTGCAAGTGTTCATCCACCGTGACGAGGGACATTATGGAATACCCGGCGACAATGCCACATGGAAGCCCAACCTACACGCCCACATAGTATGGGACTGGATGAACCACGATACGGGAAAGTCCTGCAAGTTGGATGAGAAAGCCATGAGTGAGATGCAGACCGTTTTGGCTGAGTGTCTGGAAATGGGAAGGGGCACCTCAAAGGAGGTGACGGGAAAGGAACATTTAGAGCGCACGGACTTCATCATCGCCAAGCAGAAGCAGGAAGCGGAACAGGCGAAAGCCGCAAGGCAAGCAGCCATCGCCGCCAAGGAGGAAGCCGAAGCGGAACTTTTATTCGTGGAGGGCGAGAACAAGGCGAAAGAGCAGTACCGCCGTTCCCTCGACAGCGAGATTGCCGAAAAGGAGAAGCAACTCAAGGACGAGCGAAAGGCGAAAGTGGACAGCATATTGGATAGCGTCGGCAGTCTTGTGGGGGTCGGCAAATCCGCAGCGGTTGAAAAGGAAAACGCCAAACTGAAAGCCGAGAACGAGCGCATGAAGAAAGCCTTTGTCGATGCTGTAAAGGACAAGGCAGATGAACGGACAAAGGCATTGGTAGCAGAAAAACAGAAAGCCGAAGCGGAACGTGACAGGGCTTTGGTGCAGAGCCGTTCACTTGCTGTTGAAAGGGACAAGGCGGTATGGCAGCTTCAGGAGCAAAAGGACGGCGAGCGGCAGCGCATCAGCCAAGCGGTGAGCCATGCTACGGCGGAGAAAGACAAGACCATCCGCCTGTTACAGGGTACGCTGAAAGCGAGCAGGCATATTCTAAGCCTGTTTGCGGATATGCTCTACAAGGCAAGTGAGATATTCAAACGAGCCATAGATGCGATTATCCATTTCGGCACGGAGCAGCACAAGTCATTCTTCGCCCCGTCTGAAGCCGCCGACATCAAGAGCGTGATGCAGGAATATGGAGAAACCACCGAACAGCAGAATATGGTCGGCGCATGGCTCTGTGACTATGCGGAGAGCCGACAGCCTTTTGACGAAATAAAACATCGCCATACGCTCAAAGAGGTTGGCGATGTCGCAGAGGGTATGTATGATTGGAAAATCAAAAACGGACAAGGAATAGGAATATAATGCCCTACGAAAGGCTTTCTCCAGATACCATATAAGATATCACGACCGTTTTTACGTTGGCTTCCGGATATTTGGTTTTGTAATACTCGGTCAGGTCTTTATAAAGATAGATGGCTCTTGGTGTTCTATCAACATCTTTTGTTTGAGTAGCATAGCCCATAAATACATCAAATGACAGATTATCAATCGGGGTTTCTGCTTCATCTAAAAAAATACATTCTCCATAATCGACTATTTGTGCATCAGGGGGAAGTATTTTATAAGACTCCGGCATTTCTTCCGGTGCTTTACTTTTGGTCTGTATGATATACGGACCAAGCACTTTGTTGTCATCTTGTAAGGCTATACATTTAAGGATAGCGTCCTCATCACGATAAAGCATATCGTGATAATCCAACGGAATAAGAGAGTTGTCTTTCAAATCCTGTTCAATGAGTTCTTTATTATCCGCTTCTACCGCATACCTGTATTGTGGTAGTGGAATGTTGTCGTAATATGCTTTTGGAATAAGATGTAATGGCAAGTTTTCCGAGTCTTTTTTATCTTTGGATATCACTTCAAGTAACTTGCGTTCTGTCCATGCAGGAGTTCCCATACTATAATCCAAATAACTGGTTTCGCCAATTTTAATTTGGTATTCATATCCTTTTTCAAACTCAAACCCAGCAATGGAGCCACATGCACTCCATTCATCGGACTGTTCTTGTTTTACAGCATAAACTTCTGACAGGTAATTAACCCCATCAGACCAGAGGACACCCGGTATTTTTTCCGATGCCACAGTCAGCACATACTCTTTGTAATCTGTTACTTTCCTGCCTTCTTCATCATCGTCACTACACGCTGTCAGTCCTACCACTGCAAACATTGCCATAAGCAATATTCCGAAAAAGTCTTTCGTATTCATTTTTATCTTTTTTAATTGTTAGCTACTATAAAAATGCAGAAACTCTAAAAATATTGCATCTCGGATGCAACTTTTAATTCCGTATGTCTTGAATAAAGTTGCTCCAATCCACAATCCAGGTACAAAGGTAGTGAATTTCCTATCAATGAACTTCTGCGCAGAGCAAAAATTAGAGTTCTAAGACTTATTTCATACAGCATTTGTACTCCTATTGGCTCTTAAAGTGCAAAACATACTAAAAATCAATCGTGGCAAGCAATTCCCCGACAATTCCTTTGTGGTTTTGACCTCATTCCGAACGGCCATCGGCAAAGTATAAAAATACCTGCCGATTGTTAAGTTTTTGTTAAATTTTCATCTTCACACGCATCTTCTTCCTATCCTCTCACTTCCTCAAAAAACAGCTTTTATACCCCGTTTTTCCATAGCCGGATTTTTGTACCTTTATTTCCTTATGTTGCTGATATTCAGCAACAAAAACTCTCTCATATGTATTCCACATGAACTCTGTCGTGCGCCAGCTGCACGAACAGGGTACAGACATCGTAATGGTCGATACCGGAAACTCCTACGAGGGATTGTGCGAGTATCTGGGAGGCAAGTACATCAGCTACACGGAGGAACGCCCCATCACGATGAACCCGTTTCGTATCCACAAGGAAGAGATGAACGTGGAAAAGACCGGCTTCCTAAAGAATCTTGTCCTGCTGATCTGGAAGGGCACGCAGGGAACAGTCACGAAGACGGAAGACCGTCTGGTGGAAAATGTAATCACCGATTATTACGATGCGTATTTCAACGGCTTCGACGGCTTCACGCCCATGCAGCGGGAAGACCTGAGAAAAAGCCTCGCCATAGACGAACGCAACCGTGACGGGAACCGTGAGGAAAGCGAGCAGGAACGGAACAGCCGTATCGAGTGCATGATAGACGAAATGGAACGCAGGCGCAAGGAGTTGAAGGTGGAAGAACTCTCGTTCAATTCATTTTACGAATACTCCGTCCAGCGTATTCCGGACATCTGTCACGAGAACCACATTTCGGGCATAGACCTCTCGACTTACCGCTACATGATGAAGGACTTCTACAGGGGCGGCAACCATGAAAAGACCCTGAACGAGAACATGGACAGTTCGCTGTTCGACGAGACCTTCGTGGTGTTCGAGATTGACAGTATAAAGGATGATCCGCTGCTGTTCCCGCTTGTCACGCTGATAATCATGGACGTGTTCCTGCAGAAGATGCGTATCAAGAAGAACCGCAAGGTGCTTGTCATCGAGGAAGCCTGGAAAGCCATTGCCAGTCCGCTGATGGCCGAGTACATCAAGTTCATGTACAAGACGGCCCGTAAGTTCTGGGCCAGCGTGGGCGTTGTGACACAGGAGATACAGGACATCATCGGCAGTGAAATCGTTAAAGAGGCCATCATCAACAACAGCGACGTGGTGATGCTGCTTGACCAAAGCAAGTTCAAGGAGCGTTTCGACACCATCAAGGCCATTCTCGGGCTCACCGATGTTGACTGCAAGAAGATATTCACGATCAACCGTCTGGACAACAAGGACGGCCGTTCGTTCTTCCGGGAGGTATTCATACGAAGGGGAACGACAAGCGGCGTGTATGGCGTGGAAGAGCCGCATGAATGCTACATGACCTACACGACCGAACGTGCTGAGAAGGAAGCCCTGAAACTCTACAAGAGGGAGCTCCGGTGCAGCCATCAGGAAGCCATCGAAGCCTATTGCCGGGACTGGGATGCCAGCGGCATCAGCAAGTCCCTGACATTCGCCCAGAAGGTCAACGAGGCCGGACGGGTACTGAACCTGAAAGCAAAACAATAAAATCAGATACAATGGGAAAATTTGATATAGACCGACCTATAGCGGAACTGTTCAGTGTTGAGCCTTACGCTCTCCGCATCCGCAACGTGTGCAACAGCCACGATATTGCCACCATCCGGGAACTGTGCCTGCACAGCAACTGGGACTTGCTTCATTTCCGCCATTTGGGGGAAAGGAGCATCGCGCACATGGAAGAAATGCTGGGCAATTTCGGATTGCGACTGGGCATGACCGAAGAGGATCTGGACGCATATATGAGATTTGAAACCGAGGATGACAAAGACGTCACTACCATCATGCGTTTCGAGGAATCGGAGGAGGTCAAGTGGGACCAGCGCCGGTATGAAGTAGCCAGAGACCTGTATGTCAGATACAGGGGTCTGTCCCCATACGAGGCTATGGAGGAAGCAGAGAAGCTGATACTGGCCCTGCAGGGAGTACCTGAGAAGAACAACCGCAGCAAGCGGAGAGGTAATATTTTCAACCGTTGAACAGAATGAACATGAAGCGACTGTCACTTGTCTTTGCAGTTCTGCTGCTTGCCTTCACGCAGCATGTCCACGCCCAGTATTACAGCGTGAACTATGACGCACGTACCGTGGCGGCAATGGCAGCCGCGTTCGGTACGGAGGTCGTGGCTGAAAGCTACTACCGTGAGCAGGTCGATGACATCCTGAAGCACTATACGGCGGCGGAGGTGGCGGCAGCCGGAATTTTCTCTTCCAAATTTCTGGAACACAAAGCACTCTCGGACCTCGGTATCTGGTGTAGCAGCACGGAAAACTACTATTACCGCCGTATCTACCACATGGTGGCCGACAAGATCATACCGAAAATCTGGGTGGTGGCAAAGCAGATGCTTCACTCCCCGCAGACAGCGATCCACTGGGGTAGCTACCTGATGAAGGTGTGCGATGAGACGAAGAGCCTGTGTATGCAGTTCGAAAGCGTTGTGACAAACAGTACACTTTCGTTCTCGGACATCGCTTTTCTGGAGATCAACAGCGAGGTCGTGCCTCTGCTGAAACTTTCGGAACTGGGCGGTATAGACTGGCAGCGGATGCTGGACGATTTTTCCCGGATTCCTGACCGCTTTACACGGGAGAACCTGCAAAGCGACCTTGACAATCTCTACAATCTGGGTGTCGGTCTGGCAACGGCCGGTGCGGGTAATCTCGGCGATGCCCTGCTGCCTGAAAGTATGTTCCATAACCTGCTTTCGGGCAAGGTCAGCGAGATTGCCAACCTGTACGACCATTACTCCGGCCTGTTCGAGGAAGCGGAACAAGGTATCGGGAACCTGCTGCTGGACAAGATCGGCGGTCCTGACAACGTGGCCGGCCTGTTCGAGTTCGGGGATTACGACCTTGCCGGCTGGATCAGTGACTATATAGACGACGAAGCCGGGACTTATTACACGCAGCGCTGGTACATCGCCAGACGTGACCAGGGCAGCGTGTCATTGTGTGACTATTACCCGCCCACGGACGACAACAGCATCCTGAACGGCGGTGAGTGGACCCGTTTCGAAACGAGCGACCCCGGTTTTTATCCCAATGCCTCGCAGCGGGAACAGGCTCTCTCCAACTCGGAACGATATGCCGGATGGTCGAGAAACCGTGTACAGCAGCTCAACAACCAGAATGACGGCAACACTTACAGCATCAACTACTGGCAGAACGCCTACATCATCAGCCGCGGCGGCAAGCAGACAAAGAAGGCTTACGCCTACGAGATACATGTCAAGAAAAGCTGGAACCATGAGGAAATCGTGTATGAAGAGATATTCGATTCCTACACTATGGATCTGGAGACCTTCAAGGCGCAGCTCAATGCCCGTCTGTCGGAATTCAACGAAAACGAGGACGGCTATGTCTATTACATAGCTTCCGACGCGTGGAACTACTATCAGGCAACGGATGCCGCCAAACTTAAAGGATGCGAGAGCGTGACCATCAGCGTCACCTGCTCGGACGGGGCTACTCTGGGCCAAGGTTCGACCCAGTACAAATGCAGGAAATGCGGCGGTTCACCCAATGCCCATACCAAGGATTGCTCCATGCAGACCTCCGTGACGGAAAATGAACTTGACTTTTCGGAATTGGATGAGCTGATACGGGAGGCAGACAACCAGGTAGCCATGCTTCAATCACAGATCAAGGCACTGGAGGATGAGAACAAGGAGCTGCTGAAGAAAATATCCGAGGCCAGTGTGGAGGATGCTGCCGTTTACAGGCAGCAGTACAACGCCAACCTGACGCGTATCGGAGAGTTGAAGGCAGAACTGGCCGAGTGGCAGAAGAAACAGAAGGAATACGCGGATGCGAAGCAGGAAGCGGCAAACGACAATGACGTGCCGACGGACGACTACTACCGTATCCCGGCCATCATGCAGGACTGCAAGACTGCCTACAGTCTGTCGTGGCAGGACGGCGGTTCGTGGAACGGATACACGTTCGTCCGCAAGGCGACCATGCCGAATATAGACGGCGAGATAACTTTCAAGGCAACCATCAGCATAGCACGCAAGCCGAAATACTTCCTCGGCATCAAGATTCACCGTGCCATTGTACAGATCAGCTGGGAACTGACCTCGCAATACACCGACACGTATGTGGCCGACGTGCTGACATTCGACCCGGACCTTCCGGAAGAAGAAAAAGAGCGGATCGTGAATGAACGTATCGCGGAAATCGCCCGGGAGCATCCGTCATGCAAGATCACGACGGAATATGCCCGTACCACCCCGATGGAAGATACCTCTACCGGAGAGGTGTACCACCTGCTGTGGTCAAGTGACCGTCTTGAAATCGCGCGTGAAGTGGATTCCCGGATTACGCAGATATACGCCGACCTGGTATCCCTGGAAAAGATGATGCATTACAAGCGCAGCATCATCGACGTGCTGAAGGATGTCCTTCCGGATCTGAATATGGACGAAGGGCGACGCCTCACTCTCGTGGAAGAATGCCATGACCGTTGGGTGGAAAACGCCCGTAGCCTGCGAAGCGGGAGAAAGGAGGAAAGACCATGAAACGGGCCTTGCTGATAACCATAGTGCTGCTTGCACTCCTGCCTGATGTCGTCAAAGCACAATGGACATTCGACGTGGTGTCCGTTGAAGCCTATATCAATGACCATAAGAAGCAGCGTAGCTTGTTGCTGGCCCGAAGTACCCTTGAGTACAGCAACCAGCTGCTGCACGAATACAGCCGCAAGGAGGTCGGCGAATACAAGGAACTGAATATCGACCTTGACCGGTACACCCGTGCCTTTGATGTCATTGATGTGATGTACCAGTCGTTACGCACGGTATTGAACGCAAAGAACACCTACAATACGGTAAGTGACCGGATAGCGGACTACAAGTCGATGCTGGAGGCATTTCACGAGAAGGTGCTGAAACGCGGACGCATCGAACCCTCCGACGCCCTGCTCATCACCATCAACGAGAAAGCCATACGGGATATAGCCCATGACGGGGAGCAACTCTACAAGTCGGTCAGCGACCTGGCGCTGTATGCCACGGGAGCGGCGGCCTGCTCCACTTCGGATCTGCTGATGGTGCTGGAGGCCGTGAACAGGTCTCTGGACGACATCGAACGGCATCTGAACCGGGCCTATATGGAGACCTGGCGATACATACAGGTAAGAATCGGCTACTGGAAGTCGAAGATATACCGTGAACATACCAAACAGGAGATAATTGAAGGAGCCTTCGGACGTTGGCGCAACTCCGGAAGGCTGGATTACTAACGATAAAAGGGAAAAAAGATGAACAGAAAACTCATGCTCATGACGGTTGCGATCATTGCAACAGCAACGGCACAGGCGCAGTATGTGACCTATAACCACGACTCGCCGAAGCAGAACCAGATTACGGTCATGGAAACCGGTGCGGGCTCCCTCACGCCGGAACTGTACTACTGGGCATTACACAACAAATACAAGAAATCGGCAGCGGCAAAGAACAAACTGGGGTTCCGCACGACAGCCGGCATCAACCTCTATAACCAGACGGACGAAGCCGAATCCATCGATTCGGCATTGGTGAGCCGCGCGAAAATAGAGGCCCTGAACGTGGCAGACCGACAGGCTGATATCGCCTGGCTTGCCGAAGGTGACAAGATCAACGGCCAGATGGAAAGGATGAAGCGTAACATCGACCGTATCCTTCCTGCCGGGGGCACCCCGGAGGACAGGGAACGCTGGACGGAATACTACCATGTTTTCCAGTGCGCCATTGATGCTACCAGGGATGCCTATATGCCCAATGCGCAGCGGAAGAAAGAGTATCTGCGAATCTACGAAGACGTGGTGCAGCAGAATGAGATTCTTGTCAGCTATCTCGCCAAACGGCAGAATGCCACCCTGACGAGCAACCTGCTGAACGCGACCTCGGACCGTACCTTGGACAAAGGCAGCGTCATCAGGGAAGCCATGAGCCGCTGGAACGAATCGCGTCTCGCGGTGCGTGGCTCACAGTCGGGCGGCAGTTCCGGAGGTGACGGTGAAGAGAGTGTAAACAGGTGAAACTAAAAAGACAGACGGCAAATGGCAGACGGAAATATACTCACTGATTTCGGTATCAATCTTCTTGAGGAGGAGATTGACGATGTGATTTTTCAAACGAACGAGTTCCTCACGGACGCGACGTTTACGGGTTCGCAGGGGCCGTTCTGGTGGATACTGCAGATGTGCATGGCTCTGGCCGCCTTGTTCTCGCTTGTCATGGCGGCAGGTATGGCCTACAAGATGATGGTGAAGCATGAGCCGCTGGATGTGATGAAGCTGTTCAGACCGCTGGCTGTTTCCATCGTTCTCTGCTGGTGGTATCCGCCTGCAGACACGGGTATGGCCGGCAGCGGAAGCAACTGGTGTTTTCTGGACTTCCTATCCTACATCCCGAACTGCATCGGTTCGTACACGCATGACCTGTACGAGGCGGAAGCCACACAGATAGCGGACAAGTTCGAGGAAGTGCAGCAGCTCATCCACGTAAGGGACACGATGTACCACAGCCTGCAGGCACAGGCGGATGTCGCCCACACGGGAACATCAGACCCCAACCTTATCGAGGCGACCATGGAACAGACCGGTGTGGATGAAGTGACCAGCATGGAAAAGGATGCGGCGGAACTGTGGTTCACCTCCTTGACGGCCGGTGTCGTCGTGGGAATAGACAAAATCATCATGCTGATTGCCCTTGTCGTGTTCCGCATAGGCTGGTGGGCGACGATCTACTGCCAGCAGATATTGCTCGGTATGCTGACGATATTCGGCCCGTTGCAATGGGCGTTCTCTCTGCTGCCGAAATGGGAAGGTTCCTGGGCAAAATGGCTGACACGTTACCTGACGGTACATTTCTACGGGGCCATGCTCTACTTCGTGGGCTTCTATGTATTGCTCCTTTTCGACATCGTGCTGTGCATCCAGGTGGAAAACCTGACCGCAATCACGGCCAGCGAGCAGACAATGGCGGCCTACCTGCAGAACAGTTTCTTCTCCGCCGGTTATCTGATGGCGGCAAGCATTGTAGCCTTGAAATGTCTGAACCTTGTACCTGACCTTGCGGCGTGGATGATACCGGAGGGCGACACGGCCTTCAGTACGAGAAATTTTGGAGAAGGCGTGGCACAGCAGGCCAAGATGACAGCGACAGGCGGTATCGGGGCAATCATGAGATAAGATAAAAAACATATAAACAACAATCCTTAAAAATAAAAAAGTATGAACGTACAAGAACAAATCAAAGAATGGTATCAAGACAGACGGTTCGTGAACTATGTGAATATGCGCGTACAAGAAGAAATCCGTCATGTATCGGAACAACGTCCCGACCAGAAGTACAAGGAACTGGACGATGCCTTTGACCTGGATGATCGGTATTTCGTCCCACTGACGACTTATCTGACCTATCGCCTGCAACTCGCCAAGTTGCAGAAAAACAGATCGAAACGCAGGCGTGGCATCTGGTGGGTGTTTGTGCAGATAGTCATACTGAGACTTTATACGGAAATCACCACCAAGGAGTTTGAGAAACTCCAAAAGGAGTCATACGGAGCAATCATACCGATGCTGCACAATGAATATGTAATGAAGTTGAATAGAATAAGACAATAAACCGATATGATTATCAAGCATCTGGAAAACAAGATACGGCTGGTGGGCATTATCTGCACGGCTTTTCTCGTGGGATGTGTCATCATCAGCGTATCGAGCATCTGGACAGCCAGGACAATGGTGTCGGATGCACAGAAAAAGGTGTACGTGCTGGACGGCAACGTGCCCATTCTTGTCAACCGCACCACAATGGAGGAAACGCTCGATGTGGAAGCCAAAAGCCATGTGGAGATGTTCCACCACTATTTCTTCACCTTGCCGCCTGATGATAAATACATCAAATACACGATGGAAAAGGCGATGTATCTGGTGGACGAAACAGGTCTGGCGCAATATAACACTCTTAAGGAGAAAGGTTTTTACTCCAACATCCTCGGCACGAGTGCCGTGTTCTCGATTTATTGTGACAGCATCCGCTTTGACAAGAGCACCATGGAGTTCACCTATTACGGCCGCCAGCGAATCGAACGCAGAAGCAACATCCTGATGCGTGAGCTGGTGACAGCCGGTCAGCTCAAGCGTGTACCGAGAACGGAGAACAACCCTCACGGTCTGCTGATAGTGAACTGGCGCACTCTCCTTAACAAGGATATAGAACAGAAAAGCAAGAGCAACTATTAAACAATCAAGGATATGAACATCAAGGGATTCAGACGGATGCTGCTGGGCGAAAAGATGCCTGACAGGAATGATCCGAAGTACAAGGAACGCTATGAGCGTGATGTGGAAGCCGGACGCAAGTTTGCCAAGGCGACCCGTATAGACAAGGCGGCAGCCAAGGTGCAGGGCTTTGCCAACGTGCACCGTACTCTTTTTCTGGTCATCGTGTTCGCTTTCGTGCTGGGCGGGCTGGCATGGAACATCTACCGTATAACAGTGGTATATCGTCACCAGCCGGCGGAGAGGACAGCGACAGAGATGCAGGATTCGGTATTGAGGGAGCGGCACAGGATGTTGCAGGAAGAGGAACTGAGGGAAACCGGGACAGGAAATACAAACCGTAGCAAAACAGACTTGCCATGAAAAAGATATTTGAGAAAATCAATTTCAGACAGCCGAAGTACATGCTCCCTGCCATTCTTTATATCCCTCTGCTCGGTGCGTCCTACTTCATATTCGACCTGTTTCATACTGAAACGGCGGATATACCGGACAAGACGCTGCAGACAACGGAATTCCTGAATCCGGAACTGCCGGAAGCGCAGATCAAGGATGACGGCATTGGCAGCAAATACGAGAACATGGAGAAATCGTGGGGCAAGATACAGGACTACTCGGCGGTCGGCAACATAGAAAGAGACGAACCTGATGAAAACAAGGAAGAATATGAATCACAATACACGCAGGATGACATCGCCCTGCTCGATGAGCAACAGCAGGAAAAAGCAGCGGCAGCGGAAATTGCCGCCGCCAAAGAGCGTGAACAGGAAGCACTCGCGGAGTTGGAAAAGGCCCTTGCCGAAGCACGGCTGAAAGGACAGAACATGGTGATGCCCCCTGAAGAGGCGGATACCACGGACACCGTTCCGCCGCAGAATGTACCGGAGGCCGGCACCATCGACGAGGAGAAACGTCCGGTGCAAGCACCGTCGGCAGACGAACCGCCCAGCGCGGTAGTCCGCAAGGTGAAGACCACCTCGGACTATTTCAACACGCTGGCGAAGGATGCCCGTGAACCGAAGCTGATCCAGGCCATCATAGACGAGGACATCAAGGCTGTGGACGGCTCGCGCATCAGGCTGCGCCTGCTGGATGACGTGGAAATAGACGAGTGCGTAGTGAAACGGGGTACGTACCTGTACGCCACGGTAAGCGGCTTCTCGTCCGGACGTGTCAAGGGAAACATCAACAGCATCCTTGTGGACGACGAGCTTGTGAAGGTCAGTCTCGCGCTTTATGACACGGACGGTATGGAGGGCCTGTATGTACCGAACAGCCAGTTCCGGGAAACGAGCAAGGATGTGGCCAGCAGTGCCATGTCGGGCAACATGAGCATGAGTACCGGAACTACAGGGAACAGCCTCGCCCAATGGGGAATGCAGGCGGTGAACAACGCTTACCAGAAGACGAGCAACGCCATCAGCAAGGCCATCAAGAAAAACAAGGTCAAGCTGAAATACGGGACTTTCGTCTATCTGGTCAATGGTCAGGAAAAAAGGAAATAAAAAGGTTCGAGACAATGGAAACAGATATTTCAAAACTACATGAGGGAACGGACGGCTTTTACTACGATGACTTCCTCGCTCCCGACAAGGCCGAAACATTCGTCGGGCAACTCGTGAGTACCCAATGGTGGCAGAAAGGTGGACGCTTCGCCCTAATATGCAACTTTCTGGCAGAGGACGGGCGGAAAATCGCCTTGTTCGCCTTCCAGAAATACACCGGCTTTTACGGGCCGGGAGACGGGGCGGTCAATTTCAAGCACGCGGAGATGAATACCTTCTGGGAGTGTGAGGTCCGGGAAAACCGGAAGGGACGTTGTACTTGGGCGAGTGCCCTGCAGCTTGGAGGGCCGAAAAACAACGCGATATGATAGAGACGGACAAGATATACAACATGGACTGCCTGGAAGGCATGAGCCGTATGCCGGAGGGAAGCGTCGATGCCATCATCGCCGACCTGCCTTACGGTGTATTGAACCGCGGCAACCGGTCAGCATGTTGGGACAGGCAGATACCCCTCGGTCCGCTGTGGGAGCAGTACCGTAGGATTATCAAGCCGGACAGTCCGATAATCCTGTTCGCCCAGGGAATATTCTCCGCGCATCTCATGCTTTCCCAACCGGGAATCTGGCGTTATAACCTCGTATGGCAGAAGGACCGTGTTACGGGCCATCTCAATGCCAACCGGATGCCGTTGCGCCAGCATGAGGACATTCTGGTGTTCTACATGAAGCAGCCCGTGTATCATCCGCAGATGACACCGTGCCCTCCCGAAAGGAGAAACCATGGACGCAGCATGACGGAAGGCAGTTTCACGAACCGGTGCTACGGGGAGATGAAGCTGGTACCGGTACGCATGGCGGACAACAAATATCCGACATCGGTCATTTTCATCCCGAAAGAACACAAGACAGGGGCATTCTATCATCCGACCCAGAAGCCTGTGGCACTGGTCGAGTACCTGATACGCACCTACACCGACGAGGGGGACACCGTGCTGGACAACTGCATCGGGTCCGGAACGACTGCCATTGCCGCAATCCGTTCGGGACGGCACTATATCGGATTCGAGACCGTGAAGGAGTACTGCGACATCGCCGAACTCCGTATCCGGGAAGAACTGGAGCGAATACATACGACGACATAAGGGTAAAAGAAAAACAAATGGAATATAAACAATCAACGACATGAATATGAATCTCAAGAAAATCGGAACGGTATTTCTTCTGACAGCCGGACTGCTGGGAACGCGGAATGCACAGGCGCAGACGACCTACGAGGAAATGGAACAACTGACGGTCAACGAACAGGTGACGACCGTCATCACGGCATCGGAGCCGGTACGCATGGTGGACATTTCCACCGACAAGGTGGTTGGCGACCAGCCTTTGGACAACATTGTACGGCTGAAACCCAAAGAAGCCGGGCACGAGGACGGCGAGGTGATTGCCATCGTGACCGTCATCACGGAACGCTACCGCACGCAATACGCGCTGGTTTACACCACACGGCTTAAGGAAGCCGTAACGGACAAGGAGATACTCCCTCACGAGCGCAACGCCTACAACAATCCGGCAGTATCGATGTCAACCGCCGAGATGACGCGCTTTGCCAGACGGATCTGGAACTCTCCGGCGAGAATCAGGAATGTGGCCACCAAGGCACACCGTATGGTGATGCGCCTGAACAACATATACTCTGTCGGGGACTACTTCTTCATAGACTTTTCCATAGAGAACAAGACGAACATCCGTTTCGACATCGATGAGATCAGGGTAAAGCTCGTTGACAAGAAACTCGCCAAGGCCACCAACGCCCAGACTATCGAGCTTACTCCGGCGATGATACTGGAACCGGGAAAGACATTCCGACATGGCTACAGGAATGTGCTTGTCATCAAGAAGATGACCTTCCCGAACGACAAGCTGCTGACTGTCGAAATGACGGAAAAGCAAATCAGCGGCCGCAATATCAGCCTGAACATCGATTATGAGGATGTGTTGTCTGCCGATTCGTTTAACGCTGACCTGCTGGAGGAGGAATGATTATGAGAAAGACTCTGATTCTGATGTTTGCCTGCATGTGCCTTGCCTTCAGCGCGAACGCACAACGCAACAGCGGCCGTCTTTCACTGGGGGTCGGGCTGCTTTACAGGAACGGTATGGACGTGACGTTTTCATACGAACATGAAATGAACTACCGGCACGCGTGGGAGTTCTTTGCCAACGGCTACCTGCAGTGGGCCGAATGCGGCCCGTGCGGCCATATCTGTCCGGAATCCTTCTGGCGCAACTACCGCACCTATGGCTTTGGCGTGGCATACAAGCCTTGCGTGGTACGGGGCCGCAATCATTACGGCAACCTGCGTATAGGAGCTTCGGCAGGAAGCGACACGAAGAAGTTCCTGGGCGGCCTGCATTTCGGTTACGAGCACAATTACGTGCTGCGGTCCGGATGGACGCTGTACTGGCAGGCGAAGAGTGATTTGATGATAAAGGGCGCGGATCTGCTTCGGGTAGGTGTAGCCCTTGGTGTGAAACTACCGATAAAATAAGGGAAAAGATGAAACAGAACATTTTCAGAAAGGTGAGCCGGTTCGTACCGGTACTTGTCGCAGCAGTCGCCGTGACAGGTTGTGACGCGCATATAGACGTACCGGACACGGCTGTCCGCCCGGGACATGTCCTGTGCGAGGACGGAACGGCCTTGTCCTACACGGAATACCAGCAATCCGGGAAAAAGGCTGTGGCCGTCGTGTTCGACACCCGGCAGCATGAGGGTGCGGAAGGAAACGGCTACGCGGTTTACCTGTGGGACATCACCCCGCAGGCATTTGCCGACAGCCTCGGTATTGCCCAAGGCACATCTGCGGACCTCGCGGCACATGACGGCAATGCCAATACATTCGCTCTATATGAAACGAAGGAAACGGCTTCGCCGATGGCGGAAGCGGTCTTTGACCTCTGGTGTTACGGGCAGAGCGCATACGTTCCGTCGGTGGCACAGATGCGTCTGCTATATACTATCCGGGAAACGGTAAATCCTGTCATCGAACAGTGCGGGGGCGATCCGTTGCCCCTGACCGACGGCGACTGCTGGTACTGGACATCCACGGAAGTGGCCGAACAGGAAACGGCAAAAGCCTGGCTTTACTCGATGGGCAGCGGAGCCATACAGGAAACACCCAAGACACAGGCGCACAAGGTACGCCCGATTATAACCATCAACCGGTAAACCAGAGATATACGATTGCGTTCTTTGACATTGTTGGACAACATACGATTACAAACCAGAGCCGAATTCACGCAGTAATGCCATCAAGCGACGTATGCTTTCCTCGACATCCGAGGGGGCCGGAATGGCACGATATGCCAAATCCGGGAGTTCACCCATGTAAACTGTCTGCAAGTTGCCCCAAACCTGCGGCAGATCTGTCATCAACGGGGACTCCTCCAGTCGCCGGTCACGCCAGCCTTCGGGCTTGTCAAAGCTCTGCCGGTCGTGTTCGAGCAGTGACCTGAAATCTTCGGGGAAAGCATCGCTATGAAGATACGTGAGGCACTCTTCATCTTTCAGCAGATGATGCAGATCGTAGAAATGACGGATTTTGGCCGTCAACTGCGGCATATACAGATTGGCCAGCGAGCATCGGATGAGTGACACCAATTTCTCGGTCAGCGTGCGGCGACGGTCAAGCACATTGACCTCGAACGGCTGCATCCCGTATTCCTCTATCATACGGTTGTTGCCGGTAGCCTGCAGGAACTCTGTCAGGAAACTGCAGAGAGAACGCCGCTCGAAAGGATATGGATTGGCAAAACTGTTGATTTCTACCAGGAGTTGCCCAGCCCGGATTGCTCCGACCTGTTCCGTATCTATGGCCCGTGGATAGGTGTAAAACGCCTTGTGGTAATGCGATCCCTTGCTTGTCATGCCGGGGATGACCAGTTCCTCCAGTCCGGCTGTCATATTCTTCGATGTACGGCGTATGAGGTTCTTTAGCTGGTTTCCGCTCAGTGTCCATGCTTCGGCGATGGCCACGTCAATGTCCTCGGAGAAACGTGCCCCGATGCCGTAGGCCTTGGTCAGGGAAGTTCCGCCCTTGAAAATGGCACGATTATCCTTGTCTCCGGTAGCCATAAGCGACAGCGAACGACAGATCCAATAGTCTTTCTCGATAAAGATACTCTTGATGCCGAGTCCGCCGTCCTGTACCGGACGTGCAGCCGCTTCTATGGCATCGGCAAACAGTTGCTGATTCTCGTGTAGTCTCATACGATGTTCCATTTTAATTTGGTGGGTAAAGCCTGTGCGGTGACAGGAAGTTTGTAGGTCGTGACCCCATTGAGTGTCGCACGCAATTGTCGGGTGTCAGCTCCAAGACTGTCCAGAATGGCACCCAGCAATGCCCGGACATACGGCTGGTAATTTTCGGCCAGGTCCGCCAGTTTCTCCAGATCGCCTTCGGACAGAGCGGCTATCAGCCGAGCAACGCCCCGCACACAATCGTCAGGTGATGTTGCCGGAATCTCACGGAGCAATTTGAGCGCGTCAAGGATCAGCAGCAGAGGAATGTTCTCCCGTGTGATTGCATTAGGCTGTACAAGGAAGGACACGCTGTATTCGCCCCGTTTCATAGGCCGGCGGTATTTGTTCGTGCCTATCGTAATGGCCGATGTGATCTGTGTCGTCAACCCCAACTGCGCAAATGCTGCCGTACCGGTCATATAGCCGATTGGCTTGCCGTTACGTTCCAGAAGGTCCTTGACCACCTCTGCCACCGGAGGCTTCAATGTGCCGAACACCGTCTGTTTAGGCTTGTAGTACCGTCCTTTGGCAATCTTGCAGATAGAGCCTTCTGCCACCAGACGGCTGAGTGCCTTGACCAACGCAGGCTGGTACTCCGGCAGCACATTGAAATCGGCAATGGTAAGCACCTTGCCCGGAGGCGTGGCGTCCAGTATTTCCTGTACCTGTTTAGTAATCACCATAATCGAATCGTTTTGTTCCGGATGCAAATATAAGAAAAGTCTTGTTTTTTACTGCAAAAACATGACATTTATTTTCGTCTGAATCAAAATAATCAAGTCCAACAATATCCGAGGCGATCAGAACCACAACCCAATAAAAAAGCTATAAAAAATGGAAGAAAGCAAAGAGTTACAAGGATTCTACAATGTAGATACTAATTGAAAAGTGCGCCGTATTCTAATTGAAAAGAGCTCCATCCATAACTGGTTACAAAATTACTATAAGTTTAAAATATTCATTTATCTTGTCTCATTTTTTGTG
>CABQAB010000010.1 GCA_902461985.1 uncultured Bacteroidales bacterium
AGGGGAGGCCAATGTGCCTTTCTTCTCCATTTCTGGTTCCGATTTTGTGGAAATGTTCGTCGGTGTAGGTGCCTCCAGGGTAAGGGACCTGTTCCGCCAGGCCAAGGAAAAGGCTCCGTGCATCATATTCATTGACGAAATCGACGCCGTAGGACGTGCCAGGAGCAAGAACGCCGGATTCTCGTCCAATGACGAGAGGGAGAATACCCTTAACCAGCTGCTTACGGAAATGGACGGATTCGACACGAATTCCGGAGTCATAATACTCGCTGCCACCAACCGTGCCGACATACTGGACAAGGCTCTTCTCAGACCCGGACGTTTCGACAGACAGATCCATGTGGATCTCCCGGACCTCAAGGAAAGGGCCGAGATATTCCAGGTGCATCTCAAAGGCATCAAGCTCTCCGGAGATTTCGACCTTGAGTTCCTTGCCAAACATACTCCGGGCTTCTCCGGTGCCGATATAGCCAACGTGTGCAACGAAGCCGCACTCACGGCAGCCAGACGCAACAAGACGAGCGTAGACAAACAGGATTTCTTAGACTCAGTGGACCGCATCGTAGGCGGATTGGAGAGGAAGGACAAGATTATCACTCCTCAGGAGAAGAAATCCATTGCACATCATGAAGCAGGGCACGCAGTCGTAAGCTGGCTTCTGCCTCACGCGAATCCTCTTTTCAAAGTGACGATTGTACCTCGCGGACAGGCTCTCGGAGCCGCATGGTACCTGCCGGAAGAGCGTCAGATTATGACAAGGTCTCAGATGCTTGATGAAATGTGCTCGCTGATAGGCGGACGCGTGGCCGAGGAGATGGTCAACGGGGAACCGTCGACAGGTGCGCTCAACGATCTGGAAAGACTTACCAAGATGGCATACAGCATGGTATGCTACTACGGCATGAGCAAATCGGTCGGCACGCTCTCTTTCTACGACTCCACAGGTGAAAGAGGTTACGAACTTTCACGTCCTTATAGCGAAAAGACTGCAGAGATAATGGACAAGGAAGTCAAGACCCTCGTTCAGGAGATTCACGACAAGACATTGGAGATTCTGACAGCCCACAGGGAACAATTCCTGACGGTGGCTGCTCTCCTTTTGGAAAAAGAAGTTATATTTGCAGATGATCTGGAGCGTATACTCGGTCCGAGGACCGCTGCGCAACAGGAAACCACTGAAAATTGACACTGCCGGGCCTGTCCCGGAACATCTGTAACTATGAAGAACTTTTTTGTCCGGACTCTTTCGGGAGCCGTATTTCTGATGCTGATGGTGACCGCCCTGCTTTTGGGCAATTATGCCGAGTGCGGCAAATATTTTTTCGCTTTGGCTATGCTCGGGGCTTTAGTGGCCATGATGGTTGAATTCTATCGTCTGAGAATGGGGGCAATCTACAGACTGCCCCGCGTTCTCGCGATTATCGGTTCCTGCCTGATGTTCTTAGTGACATTTTTTGTCCAGTCTACGCCGGCAGCCAACGGAAGGCTGATTATCCTCACCTTCATACCATTGTTTGTGGTAATGATTGATTCGCTTTTCGTGAAAGACAAAAAGGATTTCGGCAAATTTGCGGACATCTATACAGGCATACTCTACATTGCAGTGCCTTGGACTCTTCTGAATTTTTCGGTGTTCAACGCATCAAAAGAATTCAACGGCTTCATGCTGCTCAGCCTATTTATCATAATATGGGTTTCTGATGTGGGTGCATATGTCTTCGGTTCGACTTTGGGGCAGAAATACGGCCCGAAACTCTGTCCGTCCATTTCACCGAAGAAATCCTGGATAGGCTGCGCCGGAGGCCTCCTGTCAGCCTTGGGAGCGGGAATCGGGATGCACTACTTGCCTTGCCTGCCTTTCAGCGGCATTTCCGTCTGGCACTGCATAGCGATTGCTGCGATAGTAAACATCTGCGGGGTATTCGGTGACCTGATTGAGTCGATGTGGAAAAGAATAGCCGGAGTAAAGGACTCCGGAAAGATAATTCCGGGACATGGCGGCATGCTTGACCGTTTTGACAGTGCCCTGATGGCGATTCCGGCTGCGACCGTATATATCATGGCTTTCGGGCTCATTTGATTTTGAATAGTGGGGCGGATTGCCTAAATTTGCAGGATTGATTGCCGCTGAAGGCGGTATATAATTGTTATTTGGAATGAAGATACACAAGGATTGTTACAGGACGATAGCCTATGTCTGGCTGATATGCCTTATCTTGCTTTTCCTCGTATGGTGGTTTTTAGGCAAGGTACTGTATGTATCCATACCGCTTACGCTGGTGCTTTTGTTTCCCATGGGATTCATAACATATTTTTTCCGGCTGCCCGTAAGGGATACGGTCCCGGGAGACAATGTGCTGACGGCGGTTGCGGACGGGGAGATAGTGATACTTGAAAAGGTCTATGAACCTGAATACCTGAAAAGAGAGTGCATCCAGGTATCCATCTATATGAATTTCTTCAATGTCCACGTGAATTTCTGGCCTATGGACGGCAAGGTGACATATTACAAATACCATCCGGGCAAATATTATCTCGCGTTCCTCCCGAAAGCTTCCGAACTGAACGAACATTCATCCATCGGGATGGAGAACAGTTACGGACGGATTCTTTTCAAGCAGCTCGCCGGCACCTTCGCAAGAAGGATTGTCTGCTACGCAAAGGAAGGGGAGACCGTTAGTAAGGGGAGTCAGTGCGGAATCATCAAATTCGGATCCCGCATCGATATGTATCTTCCGCTCGATGCGGACATCAAGGTTGAAATCGGAGATGACGTGAGAGCATGCGAAACCGTAATTGCTGAGTTGAAGTAACTATGACAGAAGTAATCATAATTATATTCCTGATTTTCCTGAACGGCTTGTTCTCGATGTCCGAGATAGCCCTGATATCTGCCCGCAAGTCCTCCCTGCAAAGTCAGTCCGAGGAGGGCAATGACAAGGCCGCGAGGGCTCTGAAAATTGCTTCAGACCCGGACAAGTTCCTTTCAACCATACAGATAGGCATTACCTTAATCGGTATACTTACCGGTATTTTTTCCGGCAACACCATCGCTGCTGCCTTAAGCGGCGTCTTCGTCAAATGGGGTATGGGTGGCTCTGTCGCCGTAGGACTTGCCAAAGCGATAATCGTCTTTATCGTCACTTACTTCTCAATCGTGCTCGGAGAACTCGTGCCGAAGAGAATAGGAATGAGCAAGGCTGAGAAAGTTGCTAAAGCAGTTGCCGGACCTATGACTGTGCTGTCCAAAATCGCCTCTCCGTTCATCTGGGTGCTTTCCAAAAGCACGTCAGGAATAGCGAAAATGCTCGGAATAGGCGAGAACGAGACTAATGTGACGGAAGACGAGATAATGTCGCTGGTACAGGAAGGAGTGGAGGACGATCAGGTTTCAGAAGTACAGCAGGACATAGTGGAAAGGGTGTTCACTCTCGGAGACTTGAGCGTAAATACGATTATGACTCCACGGGCCGACATTGTATGGCTGGACAAGACCATGACGGAACAGGAAGTGAGGGACGTAATCCAGGAAAACATCTATGAAGAATATCCTGTGTGCGATGATGACCTTGACCATGTGTTAGGAGTGCTCAACATAAAAGATTTTCTCAAGGGGATAGGCTCGGAAGATTTCAATCTGGCTGAAATGATGCGTGAGCCTGTCTATTTCCACGAAAACATGACCGTCTACAAGGTGCTTGAAGAAATGAAGGACAAGCACATTTCCAGAGCGCTTGTCTGCGATGAATACGGTGCTTTGTGCGGATTCATCTCTCTCAAAGATATAATGGAGGCCCTTGTAGGCAATGTGAACGATGACGAGGAGGACGAGCCGTACATAATTCCCAGAAAAGGTTCAGACGGCAAGCCTGACGAAAGCGGTGAGAACGGTTATTTAGTTGAAGGAAACTGTCCGATTTACGATTTCCTCTCTTTCTTCGATCTTCTTGATGACACGATGGAGGATTTCGAATACACCACTGTCGCCGGTCTGATTCTCAGTGAAAGCGGACATATACCGGAAACAGGTGAGAGTCTTGAATGGGAAGGCTTTAAATTCGAAGTAGTGGACATGGACGGTCCCCGTATTGACAAAGTCCTTGTCACAAAATCATCTACGGAACAGTCAGCAGGGACATCAGAAACAGCCGACTAAAACGACTGTCATATCGGGCAAAGCCCGAAGGGGGTAGTCGAGATAGCTATCAAGTGCCGATACTTTAAGAAGATCTCTCCGCTCACGATGCTCGGTCGGTCGAGATGACAAAGCCCCGTTACTCAGCAGACATCAATTCGACAAGACGGTCTACGGCCTCATCCTCAGGAACGTGCTTCAGCACGGCTGTCCGGCCTTTATAGATAGTCACCTTACGGTTGCCTTCTCCTACATAGCCCCAGTCTGCATCAGCCATTTCCCCTGGCCCGTTGACGATACATCCCATAACTGCGATGACCTTGCCTTTGAAGCCTGCCGTCTTTGCCTTGACTTTCTCGAAAGTACCCTGCAGGTCATACATCGTACGGCCGCAACCGGGACAGGCGATATATTCCGGCCTGTAGAAACGACGTCTGGCGGCCTGCAGAAGCTCGTCCACAAGATATTCCGCATATTCCGGAGAGACAGCAGTTACGGCTCCGTTTTCATCTATATAGGTGCCGCTGATTTCCACTTCGTCCAGTTCTCTGTCAAGCAGCATCTTTCCGAAATCACAGGAAAGGTCGTAAAGCAGACGCTCTCTTGACGGAGCGTCATACACCGCCACAGCCCTGCGGCCTCCATCGGTGATGGAAAGACGGGTCATTGACGAGTGCAGCCTGCGGGAATACCTGTCAGAAAGATAGCGGGCAGGAGGGAGTTCTGCTTCCGGATCTTCAGTAAGAGACACCCGGACCGTATCTCCAATGCCTTGCGACAGAAGAGCGGAAATGCCGACCAAAGACTTGATTCTGCCGGCATCTCCGTTTCCGGCTTCCGTAACTCCCAAATGAAGAGGGTAGTGCATATCCTCCGCAATCATCGCCACCGCAAGCAGGCGGTAGGCTTCCACCATAACTATTGTATTGCTGGCTTTGAGACTCACGACCACATTGCTGAAGTCGTTTTCCCTGCACATGCGCAGCCATTCCATCGCAGCTTCTTTCATGCCCTCGGCGGTGTTGCCGTAAAGTCCGGTAATTCTTTCGCCTAAAGAGCCGTGATTGACTCCTATCCTGATTGCAGTCCCATTCTGCCTGCAGACATCTACAAGTTGTGAGAAACGGCATTTTGCAGTTTCGAAGTCCCTGCTGAAATTTCCGGGATTGATTCTGACCTTATCCACGACAGAGGCCACTGCAATCGCTATATCCGAACTGAAATGCACGTCAGCAACAATAGGGACGTCGCAGCCGCTCTCGCGAAGCCTTCTCCTGATTTCCGCTATCGCCTCCACCTGGGCCATGGACGGGACGGTGAGACGGATCAACTGGGAGCCTGCCTTTGCCAGACGCAGACACTGACGGTAAGACCCCTCCACATCTGATGTATGCGTGTTGCACATTGTCTGGACGACAATCGGATTTCCACCGCCGATTATCACATTTCCTACCCTTACAGGGTCGCTGACATAATCAATCATATAAGAAGCTGTTTTGAAACTAATTGTCAAAAACTGACTTTTTAGCCTCTTCCCGGATTTGACGGCGCGTCTTGCCTATGCGCTTGCCTAACTGGAAATGAAGCCCGACAGATACCACAACATTCATCTGATAGGAATACCTGTAGTAGTATCTGCTATAGTAATCAGGCTCGAAAAACGAGTCGAAAGCATGTTTGTATGCTGCTGAAAAGTGTATTTCGACAGGGTCGAAAACGAATGCGAACCCAAGTCCGCCCTTGATTCCGTAGTCAAAACGCTTCTCGAAAGGAGCGAATGACCGCACATACTCGTCCTGTAAAGTGACAGGATAGTCCGGAGTAAGATTATGATAACCGACACCTTCAATTTCAGGCGCATAACGATGTATCCCCAATCTGCAGCCGACGAACAGGCCGATATTCAGGAATACTTTCATCTTCCAGAAATCTACGTGGCAGTGAGCCATGAAAGGCACTTCCACTACATCCATAACTACCGACTGCGCACCTAAGAAAACCGGCACAGTATTGTTGTCGCTGTCGTGTCTGTACTTATAGCCCTCCTGAGTGTAGAAAATACCGGTCTGGAATCCGAAATACGGCATGTAACCGAACATTTTTCCGTATTTAGTGTAGGTCACCCCAACATTCCAGGGTACGAAAATCATGTCCTGCTTGGCAAATTCAGGAGTCAGGAAAGTGCGGCTAAGGCCAGCTCCGTACTGAACGCCGATCATGGAATAGTCGTTGATTGGCTTCTTCTTTTTCAGGTTGTAGGTGTCCACCAGTTCGTCAGGGATATTCTCAACCTTGATACCTTCCATGAGCAATGAATCCAGATCCCCCTCCATCTGGGCCATCGCCGGCAGAATGAAAGCGAAAAGGAGGAATATGAATGAAAAACTTTTTCTCATCGGTCTTGAAATTTAGTAATCCTCAAAAATTACTTAACGGAACATTTCCTCAAGGTTCAGGTCCTGTTCGATTTCCGACATCTCGGGTATGTCCAGAACGAAACTACCGTCCTCCAGTTTGTAGAACATCACTTTTTCCGGCTGCTTGTGTTCTAATAGAATACCTGTGTCCACTATGCCGTTGCGATTCAGATCTTCGGTGATGCGGACTGAATATTTTCCGGCTTTCAGGTATGGGAACACCAGTTCACTGTCACTGTCAATTATGAACGAGCGTAACACATTGTCCCTCTTCTCATTGAGCAGGTCCACAATATATTTGTTCTTCACTCCGCTCATATTCAGTTTCAACTGGCTCAGTTTGTCATCATTGGGCAGGCTCACTTTCACGTCAAGGCTGTCGTTCCAGAAACCATTGATATCAGAGAACTTACGGTGAGGGACATGCATCTTGTACTCATAGCCCTGCATATACTTCAGATTAGGACGGAGGGTGTAGCATCTGAGATTGAGACTGTCCTTTTCGATTGTAAAGCTTTCGTTTTTTTCCTGCTGGCGTGGATTTACGGATTTGAATACGATGGAATCGAAAGCCTCCTCCACAAGAGGGTATTTGAACTCGAACCTGAATCCGTACTGTTCTATGTTTTCGGGCTTCGCATCGACGGTAAACACACAGAGGGTATCTTCTTTCCTGATGTCTCTGCCGGAACTCTTCTTTGCGGCATTTCCGGTCTTGCGGGGCTTGGTAAGCTTGACCGTTTCTGTGAAATCGGAGAGAAAACCGGTGGTATCGGTCTTCATATACTTTACGTTAAGGTAAAGAGTGTCCGGCTGCTTTTTCGGATCGTTCACCCAGATTTCCAGACTGTCCCGTTTTATGTTGAACTGCGTGATAAGCTTGTCATGCGGCACTCCTTTTATCCAGATCGAATCAATCTGAGCATAGGGAGCCATGAAAGTAATGTACGCAGTGCGTTCCCCAAGTCTCTCCTTGTTCACTATCATCTGTTTGGAAGGATTTTCCTTGAACATATTCAATGTGTATTCGGTCTTTCTCGCAAGACAGTTCACTGTGTCCTTCATGTCATAACGCATAAGTTCCGGCAGCGAATCCCGCACGCGCCCGACCGGACGGATGAGGGTGTCGCAAAATGCAATCCTTTCAGTTTCAGGGTCGTACTTATTGTTGCCGTTCTCGTCCTTGACTGCGTAGAGCCGATAAAGAGTGTCCTGGATGTTCCTGATTACGAAATATCCCCAGTCATCGGTCTTGGCGGAAGCCACAGGTCTCTGCAGAAAAACGGCGGAGTCCGCATGGTCCTTGTATAGCATGACAGTCGCTC
Source organism: uncultured Bacteroidales bacterium (assembly GCA_902461985.1). Taxonomy (GTDB): domain Bacteria; phylum Bacteroidota; class Bacteroidia; order Bacteroidales; family UBA932; genus Cryptobacteroides. The sequence continues at coordinate 7,878 of CABQAB010000010.1, forward strand.
CTTTGACAGGCTTCAAGCTGTTGCAGTCAAGCACACTGCCTGTCACAAGCATTGAGTCGATGTGGTCGCCGGTAGAGAATACATATGAATAACCAGGATATGGATTGCCCTCATTATTGTCAGCTATTCCGCCCAGATCAAGAGTGTAGGTGCGCCCGCTGTCGAGAGGGGATTCGAACGAAACGATAACGCTTTTGTTGTGAATCCTGTATTTTGGGCGTTTCTCAAGCGGAGGAGAAAGATATATGCCTGAAGGGTCCTTGACAACCACATATTCATTGAAGGTAAATGTGAGTTTTGTATTTTTCACAGGCACTCCGGTAGCAGCTTCCAACGGTTCCACCTTTTTGATTACCGGGGGGATAGTGTCTTTGGCACCGCCGGTAGGGGGAGTGGTCGTATTGGCGCAGGAATGTGAGAATACAGTAATTCCCAACACTACAGCCACCGGAATAACCGGGAAAAATCTGGAAAAGAAGGCTTTGATATATCTTCCGCTCATTCTGGTTCTTGTTAATCAAGTTGTTCTTTGAAGATTGCTTAAATGTTTTTACGTATCACTTTCTGGATTCCGTCGATTCTGGACAATAATTTCTGCAGTCTTTCGAGGTCAGATGTGTCATGTACCATCAAGTCCATCTCCCCTGTGAAAATGGAGTCCTTAGATTCGAATACGAGTTTCCTCAGATTCACTTTCATAATCACAGAAACATATTTGGTGATTTCGTTAAGCAGACCTATCCTGTCAATTCCGACCACTGAAATTCGTGCCGGGAAGGACTGGACCTCATCCGCCTCCCATTTCGGAGCGACAATCGAGTCTCCCTGGGTCGCAGCAAGGGAATTTGCTGTCGGGCAGGATTTCTTGTGTACGGTCACTGTGCCGTCTGAAGCGAGAAAGCCTATAATGGGGTCGCCCGGGATGGGGTGGCAGCAGGTCGCGATTACGAACTGGTTTTCGGTGTTCCTGACATCATTGATGATGTATTCCTTCTTGCTTCTTGACTTGAAGAAAGGCAGTGACCATCGGCTCGACGATGCTTTCTGGTTAGCTGCCGCCTCGGCTGCGTTCCTGCGGTCAAGTTTGTCAAAATAATCTTTGACAACACTCCTTGCCTTGCTTGTCTTCAGAAATTCCAGCCACTCCCGTTTGGGGCTTTCTGACTGGGCCGTGATGATTTCTATCTGGTCACCGGAACGGAGCACATACGAAAGCGGTTCGAGCCTGAGGTTGATTTTTGCCGCAATGGCCTTGTTACCTATATGGGTATGAATCATATAGGCGAAATCCAAGGCAGTCGCGCCCTTCAATATGGCTTTCTGCTCCCCTTTGGGAGTGAATACGAAAATTTCCGATGCCGTCAGGTCGTTGTGAATCAAATCCAGGAGTTCAAGGGCGTTGACGTCCGGATTCTCAAGTATTTCCTGCACCTTGGCAATCCATTTGTCCATTTCGCTTTCGCTGTCGCTGACAAGTCCTTCGCGCTTGTATGCCCAGTGAGCGGCAATACCTTTTGTGGCTATGTCATCCATCCTCCTGGAACGGATCTGCACCTCTATCCATATTCCGCTCTTGCTCATTACGGTACAGTGCAAAGCCTCATAGCCGTTGTTCTTCGGCTGCTTTATCCAGTCGCGGAAACGGTCGGACCTGTAGTCGTAGACATTGGTTATGGCAGAATAAATGGTATAGCACTGGGTGCGTTCTTCCGGCAGGTCGTCGATTTTCGGTTCGAATATGATTCTCACGGCATAGAGGTCATAGACCTGCTCGAAAGTCACGTTCTTGGTCCTCATCTTGTGCCAGATCGAATACGGGGATTTGACACGCTTGATGATTTTGTAGTCCAGATTCATCCTGTCGAGTATTCCGCTGATTTCACCGATGAACTGGTCGATCTGCTTCTCCTTGTCGCTTGCAGTACGGTTGATTTTGGCCTTGATTTCGTTGAAAGCCTGAGGTTCCTTGTAGCGCAGCCATATGTCTTCCATTTCGGATTTGATGCCGTAGAGTCCGAGACGGTGGGCGAGAGGTATGAATATGAACATGGTCTCTCCTAAAATCTTGTCCCTCTTGTGCTCCGGCATGTACTCTATGGTGCGGCAGTTGTGGAGACGGTCTGCGAGTTTTATGAGCACGACCCTGATGTCATCGTTCAGAGTGAGAAGTATGCGCTTGAAATTCTCTGCCTGGAGACTCTTGATTTTGGATTTGTCCTCGTTGTCCAGCACGGTCTTGATTTTGGTCAGGCCGTCGACTAAGGTGGCGATTTTGTCTCCGAAAAGGTTGCGTATGTCGTCCACCGTGTACTCAGTGTCCTCGACCACATCGTGAAGCAGGGCGGCCACGATGGATTTGCAGCCGAGCCCTATTTCGTTTACGACTATGCTTGCCACCTCTATCGGATGGATAATGTATGGCTCTCCGGAACGCCTTCTGACACCCTTGTGTGCCTCATTTGCAAAATCGAACGCTTTCTGGACAGTGTCGATTTCCTCCTGGTTCGCACACCGCTTGACAGCCGAGGCCCTGAGTTCAGCGAACTCCCTGGCTATAAGTTCATAATCCTGTGGCGTAAATTCCGATACCCTGCTGCTCATAATAAATCAATTAACCGCTGTTTCTTCATCCATCCTATTCTTCGTCACCGAAAAGGCTCAACTGCTCGCCTGACTTGTATTCCCGCTGCGACGGTTTTTCCGGAACAGCGTCAATCATCTTCATAAATTCCTGCTCGTCAACCATTCTTATCCCGAGTTCTTCCGCTTTTCTGATTTTCTCCGGCCCCGGTTTTTCACCTGCAAGCACAAATGAGGTCTTGGAACTGACGGAAGACGAATTCCTGCCTCCGTTAGTCTCTATAAGCTTTTTCATTTCATCCCTCGATATGGAATATGTGCCCGTTATGACAATGGTCATGCCTTCAAGGACGGAACTGCCTCCACCTGCTTCTTCCACCGACATCTTCAGTCCTGCCTCTTTCAGCCGTTCTATTTCTTTTATGTTCCCGTCTTTTCTGAAAAATGCATACACACTCTCCGCTATCACGTCCCCCACGTCCGGGACAGCCCTCAGCTGCTCCAGATCCGCTGAAATCAACCCGTCCATATTCCCGAAATGGCGGGCAATCTGTTTTGCAGTCGTCTCGCCTACGAAGCGGATACCAAGAGCGAAAAGCACATTTTCAAAAGGCGTTCTGACTGAATTCCTTATGCTTTCGAGAAACCGTTCGGCAGAGCGTTCTTTCCAGCCTTCGAGACGAAGCAGGGAAGCCTTGTCGAGAAAATAGAAATCCGAAGGCCTGCGTACAAGGGAAAGTGCATACAACTGGTCTACAGTAGCGTCTCCGGCAAGTATGTTCATGGCCTTACGGCTTATGAAATGCACGAGCCGGCCCTTTATCTGGGTCGGACAGCCGTCGGTATTCGGGCAGAAATACTTTGCCTCGTCAGAGTCCCTGACTAAAGGAGTCCCGCAATCAGGGCAGACGGACGGAAATACCGGAGCCTTCAATGCGGCGTTTCTCTTGGAGAACTCCACAGACGTGATTTTCGGGATGATTTCCCCTCCTTTCTCGACATAGACATAGTCTCCTATACGGATGTCAAGAAGTTTCATCTGTCCGGCATTGTGCAGAGTCGCCCTTTTTACGGTTGTGCCGGAAAGAAGCACAGGGTCGAGATTTGCTACCGGAGTCACCGCGCCAGTTCTTCCGACTTGATAATCAATGGATTTCAACTGTGTGAGAGCCTGTTCCGCCTTGAATTTGTATGCAACGGCCCAGCGCGGGAATTTGGCGGTGTAGCCTAATTCGCGTTGATAGTCAAGCTGGTCTACCTTTATGACTATGCCGTCCGTTGCGAAGGGGAGTGAGCGTCTTTCAGTATCCCAGAAATCAATATAGGCCTTGATTTCATCGATGTTCCGGCAAAGCCTTCGTTTGTCAGACACCGGCAGCCCCCACGAAGCGGCTGCATCCAAGGCTTCCGAATGGGTCTTGAACGGCATATCCTCGCATATCAGATGATACAGGGTACATTCCAGACCGCGTTTTCCGACTTCACGGCTGTCCAAAAGTTTCAGTGAACCTGAAGCGGCGTTTCTCGGATTGGCAAACGGGGCGTCTTCATCCCTTTCCCTTTCGGCGTTGAGCCTGTCGAAAGCGGCGTACGGCATATAGATTTCGCCCCTTATCTCAAATTCATCAGGATAGCCGCTGCCTTGCAGAACTGCCGGAATATTGGAAATATGCTTTACGTTCGCAGTCACGTCGTCCCCGACCGTGCCGTCACCGCGCGTAAGGGCGCGGACAAGTTTTCCGTTGCGGTAAGTCAGACATATGGCCGTACCGTCGAATTTGAGCTCGCAGCTATAGGAAAACTCCTTGCCGCTGAGGCTTTTGGACGCTCTGTTGGAAAAGTCGGCAACTTCCTGAATGTCGTATGTATTGCCCAAAGACAGCATAGGATATTTATGCGGGTACTGGGCAAATTCCTTCTGCACGGCTGAAATGTCGCTGCCGACATTGTGGGTGGGGGAATCAGGAGAGTCGAATTCAGGCCATTCCTTTTCGAGTGCCTCCAGTTCCTTCATCAGAAAATCGAAGTCCCTGTCACTCATGACAGGGGAGTTGTCGACATAATAGCTCCTGTTCGCGACATCAAGTCTGTCGCGTAACTCAAGTATTCTTTTTTCTGCGTCCTGGCGTGTCATTTCGTTAAAATGTGAAACCTGCAAATTTAATGATTTATTCCGATTATACGAAATAAAAAGAGCGCAGCGGAATCACCGTTCCGATACGCTCTTATGCGGTTCACTGTATCTGTAAAATCAGCGCAATCTGCTACTTCCTCCTGACGTTTGCCCTGACACCGGACGGGACGGCTGCGTCAGGCATCTTGTAGAGTTCAGGCTCTCCGTCGTAAGTGAAACTTACGGTCTTGCCATAACGGTCCTTGAGTTCTCCGCTGACGGTGAAGCGTTTGCCGTCAATCTTCAAGTCTACGTATCCGTCAGCGAGAGCAGCTGTGTAACCCGTGGCCGGGCAGATATAGTAGCAGCCCATGACCATTCCATAGTAGGAGAATCCGGCCACAAGGCTGTTTGCGCTCCATTCTTCTTCCAGCAGGTCAGACCATGCCTCAAATTTGGCGGTTTCAAGATTTTCCTGGCTGAAAGGTATGTTGACATAGAGCAGAATGGATTCGCCGTCGCCGTAATCCGTGTCAAGGTCATAATGCTTGTCGCCTATCGAAAGGACCCAGGTCCTGGTCGTTCCGTCTTCCATCAGGTCGCCGAAATCGCAGTAGCTTGCCTTTACGAGACTGCCGACCTTGATGTCTTTGTCAAGATTCGAGAAAAGCGTATCGTCAGTATTGTTCACGAGGTAGCCATTGCCTTCGTAAGAATAGGTGAAGTCTTCTCCTGAAGCGGTTTTCGCCGTAACGTTTATCTTGACTCCCTTCGCAGATTTCTCTATCACAATGCTGCCTTCCGTGAAAGTGTGCTGCACTGTCTCCTTGCCGGTCTCGCATTTGATGTAATATGACAGCTCGTCACTGCCGTCGGCCGTAAGCCAGTTCCCGTCAGCAATCGTATATGTGCCCTCGGGAATCAGTGCGTGATCCGCATCCTCTGCCAGTTTTCCGAGAATCTCAAGGCTGAGCACGGAGCCGTCTCCATAATAAGTGTCGGCATCCTCATCGTATTCGATTGACCCTTTAACGAGATTTATGGCATAGTTGCCCTTGCCGTTTTCATAGTAATCACCGTAATAGTAACTCTGGTTGATGATTTCCGGAATCGTGATTCCGTCCGGGGTCTCTACTGGATCAGGCGTACCGTTGCCCCCCCGTTTTCATTTTCGTTGTTCTGCTTCTCGCAGGCAACGAACACCGCTGCCGCACAAAAGGCCGCAGCTGTCATTTTCAATGCTTTCATAATAATTAAAACGATAAATGTTCGCAACAAATATAAGCATTATTCGCAAAACTGAATGATTTTTAATAATTTTGCGTCGTTTTTTCGGACTTGGAAGTGTACGGGGTCCGAAACTGACTTGATAAACATTTAGACATCATAAATTATATCAGACAATGAAAGACGCAGTTATTATTCTTTGCGGTGGCGGTCCTGCCCCGGGAATGAATTCAGTATCAATGAGCGTAGCCAAGACTTTCCTTTCCAAAGGCTACAGGGTGATCGGCCTCCACGGCGGTTATTCAGGACTTTTCAACAAGCATCCGCGCACTGAGGACCTCGATTTCTTTATTGCCGACCGTTTCTGGAACAGAGGTGGCTCCTATCTTGAAATGAGCCGTTTCAAACCTACTGACGACGATTTCAAGAATAATTTCAACCTCGACCTTTTCAAGGACAACAACATCAAGCTTCTCGTGACCATCGGAGGCGACGACACAGCTTCAACGGCAAACAGGATTTCAAAATTCCTTGCCGAGAAGAACTATCCTATCGCCAACATCCACTGTCCGAAGACAATCGACAACGACCTTCCTCTTCCTGCAAACGCACCTACGTTTGGATACAACTCGGCCAAGAACGAGGGAGCGCATCTTGCAAGGACCATCTACGAGGATGCACGCACTTCAGGCAACTGGCTTGTAATCAGCGCAATGGGACGTACATGCGGCAGCCTTGCGCTCGGAATCGGAGAGGCGACCCACTGTCCTATGACCATCATTCCCGAAATGTTCAACAAGACGTCCATGACCTTGGACAAGATTATCCGTCTTTCCATTTCGGCGATTCTCAAAAGAAAGATCATGGGCATCGAGTACGGTACAATCGTAGCTGCCGAAGGTCTCTTCCACAATGAGGGAGTGGCCAAGGAAGCTGCTGAGGCAGGCGTACATTTCACCTATGACGAACACGGACATCCGGAACTCGGCAAGATTTCCAAGGCCGTGCTTTTCAACGACCTGCTTGAAAAGAAATTCAAGGAACTCGGACTCAAAGTGAAGAGCCGTCCTGTGGAAATCGGATACGACGTACGCTGCCAGGATCCTGTGGCATACGACCTCACATATTGCACAGAACTCGCAATGGGTGTTTACCAGCTGTTCAGCGAAGGCAAGACCGGATGTATGGTCTACGTAGATGCCTACGGCAATGTTTCGCCGCTTTATCTCGCTGACCTCCAGGACCCGAAGACTGGCAAGATTCCGCCTCGCGTAGTCGACATCAACGCCGGTACTGCTCAGAACTACTACAACTACATAGCCCACTACCTCACTGAGGCAGACTATGAGGCTGCAAAGGCATTCGGCATCGCCGACCCTGAGAATTACGACTTCAAGAAGATCCTGGAGTGGTCTTGAGCATTCTGTCTGCAGACTCGCAGTTCAAGTTCACCGAGGGAGACTACCTGAAACTTGTCGTGACCGACTATCTCGCCGGGAAGGAAACCGGAAAGGCTGAGTGGTTTCTGGCCGATTACAGAGTTCCGCAGAACGGAGGCGCGGCTCCGGACAGTGTCAACACGACCTGGCAGCAGATGCCTCTGACGAAATTGGGGAATATTGATGCGGTGGATTTCAGCCTTGACACCAACAAGGAAGGTTTTCCGAAATATGTCTGTCTTGACAACATTGTGGCTTCCATCAGCGTGAAGTACTGATGTTAATCCAATCGAGTAGGAGGAAAACGAAGTAGTTTTCTTCCTACTTTCGTTTTCCGACCTCTCACACCACCGTACGTGCCGTTCGGCATACGGCGGTTCCTCATTGTTCAGTGCAATTTGACATAGTAGTCCATAAGGCACGGGTAACCTGCTCTGCGCAGCATCCCGTTTGTTGCCGCGTGGTGCATTATGCCCTCCGCATTTGCCCAATTTGAAGTATTCTACCCATCCACGGATGGTTTGTCGTAACACTTCTTTTCTGCGTTCATAGCCCATCCCGTTGCTCCTGCCGTCTATCATCACCCCTGCATAGAGATATTTATGGATAAGACTTATCACCCTGCCATCCTTGATGGTATGTGAGAGGAGTTCTATCAAGTAGCTCTGATTCACGGTGTCGAAGAAGCGTTCGAGGTCTATGCCGACTGCGTATTCGTAGCCGGTATTGAGGATGCTCTGCGCTTTCTTCAAGGCATCGTGCGCACTTCGTCCAGGACGGAAGCCAAAGCTTCCTTCGCTGAACTGGGGTTCATACATCGGAGTTAGCACCTACGATATACTCTGCTGGATTACGCGGTCGACCAAGGTGGGGATTCCCAACTTGCGCGTCTTTCCGTTGTCTTTCGGGATTTCCACTCGCCGTACGGGTTGTGGCTTGTATGTCCCGTTCAAGATGGATGCCTTGAGTTCATCCTTGTGGAGTTTCAAGTATGGAAGCAATTCCCTTGCCTCCATCGAGTCGACACCTCCGCTCCCGCCGTTCGATATGACCTTCCTATATGCTCGGTTCATATTATAGGGAGATACGATGACTTCCATCAAGTGCTTCTCATCTATCTGCACCTCGACAAGTTCGTTTTCTGTTATCTCCATAAAAGTCTGCACTCCTGTAAGGTTTTCGGCTTCCAGCCTATCCCCTTGCAGGCAGTCTGAGGCTTGAGCCGCCGTTTTCTGCTCTCTTTCTTTCATAAAGTTCCTTTCTACAAACTTATCCAATAAAGTTCGGTCCTTCCCTGCGTGTCGATATTAGGCAGGTACTATGACCTCTGCTGACTTCTCGCAGTTCGCTGTTACTGCAAGGCGGTTTATTTTTTTTGCCTCGCCTGCGAGACCTCTCCAGTTATGGACGTACTCTTTCCATCTTATGCCTGCCCGATTTACCTTGGATGATTTCGGATAGTTATTGGATTTTGACTTCTGTTGCAGTCTCATCCTCATCCAAAGGCCTTGTATCGGATTTCTGTCCGTCAGGCCAGATGTTTGCCGCCGGCTTCCTTCAGATTCCGTCTCACGGCGGACACCCTTGCCTTTGGCTGTAACCTTCCCACTATCAGGGCGGTTTGGGGACTTTCACCCGTTAGAGTACGTTCGTGCTGGACGAACAACTAAAGAAAGCCCGACTGGATTCCAGCCGGGCTTTCTTCGTCATTTCGACCGCGATGTCAGAGGACAATGACCTCGCTGACAAAGCAGAAGCCCTTGTGACCGCGAGCCCCGTGCCAGTCAGGAATTGACGCCACTGTCTTTGCGCTCACGCGGATGTATTTCGCCCTTGTCTGAGGGAAAGTAACCTTGTACTCCTTCACACCGTCCTGTACCTCAGGACCTTCCGGCTGATACTCTGCCCGTGCTATCTCGGTGAAGTTCTTGTTGTCATCTGAAACCGAAACCACGAGGTCAAGCGGATTGAAGATGTAGTCACCCTTGTTTGTCAGGGCTGACACCTCAACGCTTGAATAGTCCGTCCTGCCATCCATCTCTATTGTCAGGTCCACAGGAGTGCCGTACCAGCCGGCCCATTCTCCTGAGGTGTAAACTTTTGAACCCGGTAAACCGTCAACCAGGGATGCCGGAGCTTCATATTTGTACTTGCTCATCGGCTCTGTGTTGAGGACCACCGGTCTTGCAAGAGCCTTGTTGTCCTTGAAATTGAGGGTGACAGTGCGGGTCTGCCCGTTTTCGCGGAAGGCAGCGGCCTTGATTGTGCAGCCCTTTGTCACCTTGATGACTTTCGGGCAGAGAGTTGACCCGGCAGTCGGCTCGCTGCCGTCGGTGGTGTACCTTATCGGAGCATTGTCAACGGTGGTAAGCCTGACTTCAACGCAGCGGGCGGCTTCATTCACCTTTACTTCTCTCAGAACCTCAAAAACGGTCTTTGCATAGTTGTAACCCATTGTGTCGTACATCTTTGCAGTTCTTCCTATACCGGAGAGGAAACGGTTGAGGTCCTTGTTCTGAGGGAGGGTCCACTGCACTTCGGCAAGGGCTGCGGCACGAGGAAGGATCATATACTCCAGATGCTCTGTGGTGGCGATGTACTCTGTCCAGACATTGGCCTGCACTCCCTTGATGTGTGCGCGGGCATTCTCGTCCATCTCGTCAGTGAAAGGTTCGTATTTGTAAACTGTCTCTATAGGAAGATATCCTCCGATGGCAAGAGGCTCGTTGGCCGTGTCATTTGACTGATAGTAATCGAAGTAGAAATGGCTGTTCGGAGTCATAATCGC
>CABQAB010000011.1 GCA_902461985.1 uncultured Bacteroidales bacterium
CCGAATATGCCGACAATGCCCTCCTCGCAATCGAAACCATCTGTAAATCGGAGGGTCTGGCAGACGACTACATGGCATACATCGGCAGCCTGGGCCGTTCTTCCGTCAAGACAGAGGCCGAGGCGGAGGAATTCTATTTTTCAGCAGCCCAGCAGCTTTATTTCGATGCCAGATATGACAAGGCTCTGGATGCCATGAGGAAGTATATTGAGAAATATCCTCAGGGACAGCATCTTGTGAACGCCCGCTACTGTGAGGCCGAGTGCCTTCGTCTGTCGGGGCAGTATGAACAGGCCTGCGATGCCTATGAAAATGTGATAGAGGCAGGGGAGACTGATTTCCAGTCCGGGGCTATGCGCCAGTTTGCGCTTCTGTCCTACTCGCTTGAAAGGTATACTGATGCCTATCTGTCTTATACTGCGATACTTGCATCTGCCGGAGAAGACGAGGAACTGCAGAAGGAGTCCCTTGTCGGACAGATGCGTTCTGCCTTCAAGGCCAGGATGTATGACGAGGCTATAGCGGCTGCCGCGAGGGTCAGTGAAAAAGAAGTCCCCGAGCAATTGAAGAGGGAGGCTGACTATCTGAGAGCGAAATCCCTTATGTACGTGAGCCGCAGGGACGAGTCAATCGCTGTTTTTGGCAAGCTGGCAGAAAATCCTAAGGATGCTATCGGGGCTGAAGCCCGTTATTACGTTATTAAGGACAGGTTTGAAAGGGCTGACTACAAGGCTGTGGAGGATATGGTCTATGATTTCTCGGATTCGGGAACTACTCAGAACCGCTACCTTGCAGCCGCCTTCATCATACTCGGTGACTCTTTTGCGGAGCAGGGCAATATTGTACAGGCAAAGGCCACGTTTGAAAGCGTAAGGGACGGTTATACACCGGAATCGGAGACCGATGACACCCTTGACCAGGTGAAGATGAGGCTGGAGAGAATATCCCAGATGTAAAATGAGAAAAATGAAGAGGAAAATCATATTTTTGCCGGTTCTGGCGGCAATTGCCGTACAGTCCGCTTTCGCGCAGAACAACCAGACCGTGGTCGTTACCAACAAGTTCGATTTCGATACTTCCGGTCATGAGAAAATAAGGAGGGAAATGAGCCAGCCGGATTCGTTGACGGTATTTGAAAAGTCGTTCGACTATTCGGTTTTTGACAAGGCTTATGCCGGAGCCTACGATTTCAACCCTTATGGAATGAATCTGCAACCGGTTTCCGAGTATTCTGAACGTTCCCGTTTCTGGCTCAACGCAGGTATAGGATATACCCTGAAACCTGAATTCGACCTCGTCTACGAACCTTTCCGGGGACCGAAAGCATCATTCGGCATCTACGCCCGTCACCGCTCTTTCAACGGCGAATACCGTCAGGTCGGACTGGATGAGAAATCGTTTATCCGGCAGCTCCGGGACGAAAACGGCAAAAGGCTCTATTACGGACCGTGGAACTATGACATGGATAACGAGGCCGGGCTGGATTTCGCGTATGACTGGGACAAGGTTGGCTTTTCGGCAAATATAGCCTATGACGGACTGCTGCAGAAGGACTTTTTCATGCAGCGCAGCCAGAATGTGGCGAAAGCTAAGCTCAGGCTGTTTTCCAAGGACAGTTTTCCTAAAATCTTCAGTTATTCAGTTTTTGTAGACTATTCTTTGGGAAAAGAGAGAATCAGTGCCCCGGCGGCTGCATCCGAACTTCTTGAACACCGTTTTGACTTCGGTTTCGGGGTTGGGGCGGATTTCCGGGACAAAGGACATTTCGCACTTGACGCCTATGCCAACACTTCGACCTACGGCTATGATTTGCAACATTTTGCGATGATTATGGATTTTACTCCTCACTATGTCTGGACCATAAACGGATGGACCCTCGACCTCGGACTCCGGCTCGATATTCCGGTAAGGTCGTCCAATGCCGGAAACCTGAACAGGGCCCGGAGCCAGTATGTCTATCCGGCGATAGGAGTGTCCTACGAATTCAGCAGGATACCGATGAACCTGCATCTTTCGGTTACGGGAGGGGAGAGCCTGGGAACATATACCGGCATAGTCTCTGACTTCAGGCATTACAGTCTCAATTCTTCGCGTATCGGCAATGCAACGGGAATTTCATCTCCTGTGCTCGGAAATGAAGTCGAGCGGGTGAAGGCTGAACTGGGCATAAGCGGCCGCATACGGTCTGTCTTCTCCTACGATGTGGCTGTCTCATATTCGGAAAAGGCATCTGTCGCAACGGAGGCTGTCAATTTCGTCCGCCTTCCTTTTGGGGATGGTACGAATTCAACGGAACTGATGCCATATTATACGCTTGTGTGGCCCGGAGCAGGGCAGTTCAACGCTTCGATGAAGGCTGAGTATGCAGATGACTGGGGCTCTGTGGGATTCAATCTGCTTTACACGGACTTCTTCATAAGAGAGTCTGTTTCCCATGTGGCTCCCGCACCCCTCAGGGGTAATGTCGACGTGAGATTCAACATACTCAGACGCATATATTTAGGTCTCGGATGTGATTTTTCAAGTTCAAGGTACATGCGCTGTCAGTCCGGGACTTCGGATGATTTCATTTCATGCAGACTTCCGGCATACGGCGATCCTTATCTCGGTGTATCGTATAAGGTCAATCCTATGATTTCGGTGTGGCTTAAAGCCAACAGATTTACCGGACAGACCATCTACAGTGCGCCATTGTATTCCGAGAGGGGACCTCATGTCATCGCGGGTCTGAGTTTGTCTTTTTAGAGATTTTTTGCTAAATTTGCCGGATATTCGGTTTTTCCGGAAACAGATAGAAATACAAGACAGAAATGATAGAGAACGAAGAAACGCGACAGGCGGAACAGCAGTATTCCGCAAACAGCATACAGGTCCTCGAGGGTCTGGAGGCTGTGAGAAAGAGACCTTCAATGTATATCGGGGATATCGGTGAAAGAGGTCTCCATCATCTGGTTTATGAAGTTGTAGACAACAGTATAGACGAGGCCCTTGCAGGCTGGTGCGACCGTATAGAAGTTACGATCAACAAGGACAATTCCATAACGGTCAGGGACAATGGACGAGGCATTCCTACGGGAATGCACGAAAAAGAGCACCGTTCGGCCCTTGAAGTCGTGCTTACGGTGCTTCATGCCGGCGGCAAGTTCTCCAAGGACAGCTACAAGGTGTCCGGAGGTCTCCACGGTGTAGGTGTCAGCTGTGTGAACGCCTTGTCCGATTATCTCCGTGCAGAAATCCACAGGGAGGGCAAGATTTTCGTCCAGGAGTATTCCAAAGGCAAACCTCTTGCTCCTGTAAAGGTCACTGGAGAGGCTGATGATACGGGAACTATCGTGACCTTCCATCCGGACCCTGAGATATTCACTGTCACAACCCTCTACCGTTACAAGACCCTTGCAGACCGTCTGCGTGAGCTCGCGTTCTTGAACAAGGGCATCAAACTGACTCTCACAGACTTACGCGAGCAGAGCGAAGAGGGAGGAAAAGCCCTTATGGACGCAATACATCCGGGTACGGAGGAATTCTATTCGGAAGAAGGACTGAAACAGTATGTGGAATATATCAACTCCCTTACCCGCAACGAACCGATAAGTTCGGTCATCTGTCTTGAAACTTCCAAGATAATCCCTATTGAAGTGGCTCTCCAGTACAATTCCGGTTTTTCTGAGGAGGTCCGTTCCTATGTCAACAACATCAATACAATCGAGGGCGGTTCACATCTTACCGGATTCCGCAGGGGACTGACGAAGACGCTCAAGGCTTACGCCGACAAGAACAACTTCCTTTCCAAACTCAAGTTCGAACTCGCTGCCGAAGACTTCCGCGAAGGGTTGACAGCTGTCATCTCCGTGAAGGTGGCTGAACCTCAGTTTGAAGGCCAGACCAAGACAAAACTCGGGAACGGTGAGGTGGATCCTGCTGTGTCGCAGGCTGTTTCATCTGCTCTTGAAGCTTTCCTCGAAGAGAATCCTAAAGAAGCTAAGGCTATTGTGGACAAGGTAATCCTTGCAGCGACCGCGCGTCATGAGGCGAGAAAGGCGAGGGAACTTGTGCAGAGAAAGACTGTCATGTCCGGCGCAGGTCTTCCCGGCAAACTTGCCGACTGCTCCGAGAGGGATCCGGAGAAATGCGAACTCTTCCTTGTCGAGGGAGATTCCGCAGGCGGTACGGCGAAACAGGGCCGTGACCGCCAGACTCAGGCAATCCTGCCGTTGAGAGGAAAGATCCTGAATGTTGAGAAAGCCCTCACTCACAGGGTTTTCGAAAGCGAGGAAATCCGTAACATCTACACCGCGCTCGGAGTCACAGTCGGTACTGAGGAAGACAGCAAGGCGTTGAATCTCAGCAAGCTCCGCTATCATAAAGTCATAATCATGACCGATGCCGATGTGGACGGTTCCCATATCGCCACGCTGATTCTGACGTTCTTCTTCCGCTATATGTTCGACCTTATCAAGAACGGCTATGTCTATCTTGCAACTCCGCCGCTCTATCTTGTGAAGAAAGGCAAGGAAGAAATCTATTGCTGGACGGACGACCAGCGCAGGGCCGCTACCGAAAGACTTGGCAAGGGCAGCGACAAGGGAGTGACGGTGCAGCGATACAAAGGTCTCGGAGAAATGAGCGATGAGCAGCTGGCAAATACCACCATGGATCCTGCCCACCGTCTGCTCCGCCAGATTACCATCCAGGATGCGGCAGCAGCGGATTTGACATTCTCCATGCTTATGGGAGACGATGTCCCGCCACGCCGCGAGTTCATCGAGCAGAATGCCCATTATGCTAATGTAGACGCGTAGTTCTTGTCGATATGGGGGAAAAACTGCCTAAAGATTACAGGGTATATCTGCCTTTGGCTATACTTTTCGTTCTCCTCGTGCTGATGATGCCGAGGAGTACGAGTTTCAATTACAGGTATGCCAAGGGTTCGCCGTGGATGTATGAAAGGCTGGTGGCTGAATTTGATTTCCCTATACTCAAAACCAACGCAGAGCTTGTCCAGGAGAGGAATTCGGCCCAAAGGGCCATTGTCCCATATTATAAAAAGGATTCCAGGACAGGTGTAAAACTTATCCAGGACCTGTATTCCATAGATTTCGGAGAAAACAAGGGATTCCGCAAAAGTGTGGTTTCGCTTTTCAATGAAATCTACAAAAGGGGAGTAGTCAGGGATGAGGAGTATTTTACAGACAGCGGGGACAGCGAGTATGACTGGAGCCAGATTTATCTCCAGACCGAAAAAAGGGCTGTGCGCATGCCTGCCGAGGAGATATATTCCCAGTCTTCCGCAAAGCTTGAACTTCTGGCCGGACTGTCGGGGTATGATTCTGCGGATTCCCTGTGCAACGCTCTCGGAATATATTCGCTGATAGTCCCGGACTTGAAACTGGACACCCAGATGTCCATGACTGTCCATCAGGAGAACATTCCGGAGATTTCTCCTACCAAAGGGGTCATCGAAGCCGGCCAGGTTATCGTTTCCAACGGTGAAATAGTCACATCTGAAATCGAACAGATATTGAACTCCTATGCTGCGGAATACGAAGCGAACATAGGCTACAGAGGCAACCGCTGGGTGCAGTGGTTTGGCAATTCCCTGCTCGCATTTGCTTTGGTCGTGGTTCTGTTTTTCACCATCCAGCTCACTAGCCCGGTGATTTTTACCCAGTTCAACAAATACTGCTACCTTTTAGTGGTGTTCATGCTGTCTGCATTTGCGGCTTCGGCTGTAAGCAGCCAGTCTGCGACCATGATTTATTATATTCCGTTTCCTCTGTTCGCCTACTATCTGCTTTCATTCTTCAGAAACAGACTGATTCTGCCGGTGTATCTGATAAGTCTCGTACCTCTTATGATGTTTACCCAGAGTGGAATCGAACTCTTCGTGATGCACATGACGGCTGGTATAGTGAGCATCTATGTGTTCAAATATTTCAACCGTGGATGGCTGCAGTTCGTGAATGCGTTGATTGTATTCGCCGTGCTGACGGCAGTCTGGTTCGCATTCCGGTGCGTGGAAGGACTGGACGGGGTGGACTACTGGACTATTTTCCGGCTTTTCACCGGTTCGATGGTTTCGGTTGCCCTGTACCCGCTGATATACCTTTTCGAAAGGATATTCAATCTTGTTTCGTCATCCAGGCTCATGGAGCTGGCTGATACCAACAGCAAGGCACTCAGGGAACTGGCGGAAAAGGCTCCCGGAACCTTCCAGCATAGTCTTCAGGTAGCCAATTTCGCAGATGCGGCTGCAAGAAGCATAGGAGCTGACGTGCTTCTCGTGCGCACCGCAGCCCTCTATCACGATATAGGCAAGACTCTCAACCCACTCTGTTTTGTGGAGAACGAGCAGAGCGGGGAGGACTATCACAAGTCTCTCGATGCCAAGGAAAGCGCGAAGGATATAATACGTCATGTGACGGATGGTCTTCAGCTGGCCGAAAAATACAATCTGCCCAAGATTGTCCGGGAATTCATTGCTACGCACCACGGAACTACCCGTGTGGCCTATTTTTACAATACCTATGTAAACAATGGCGGCAATCCCGAAGATATGGCGGATTTCACCTATCCCGGACCGCGTCCATGTACAAGGGAACAGGTGGTGCTGATGCTCTGCGATGCATTGGAGGCGGCCTCAAGGACTTTGAAAGACAAGTCCCAGAAAGGCATTTCAGATCTCGTGGACCGCATTCTTTTAGGTAAATTCCAGGAAAAGCAGTTCGAGGAGTCAGAAATCAGCATCAAGGAACTGACAACTATAAGTGAAACGTTGAAGGAGTATATACAGCAGGTCTATCATGCCAGGGTCGTATATCCTTCAGCAAAGAAAAAGAATATCAAAAAATAACAGGATTATGAAATTGACAAAAAACAGCATTGACGAACTCAACATTGAGGTAACGCTCAATATCGAACCGTCTGATTATGCGGAGAGCAGAAGGAAAAGGCTTGCGGACATCCGCCGCAGGGCTGAAATAAAGGGCTTCCGCAAGGGTATGGTGCCTGCTTCGCTGATTGAAAAGATGTATGGTGCAAGCGCATTGGTGGATTCTGTGAACGATGTAATCGCCCATGAACTCAACAGTTTCATACAGGACGAGAAGCTCAGCGTAATCGGTGAGCCGCTCCCTGCTGACAAGCAGCCTGAAAACGACTGGAGCAACGGCAGTTCGTTCGAGTTCAAATTTGAAATCGCATGCAACCCTCAGGTGAATCTCGAATTCGGCAAGGATGACAAGGTGACCGCATACGATATCGAGGTTTCAGACATCGCCAAGAAGGAAATGAAGGAGAATCTTCTCAAGCAGTACGGCTCACTTCAGGATGGGGAGGCTGCAAAGGAGGATGATTTCATCATCGCTGACCTTGAACAGGGCGAGAACCGTGTGGAAGGCACATATATAGCTCTCCGCAACGTGAGCGAGGCTGCAAAATCGCAGTTCGTGGGCGTAAAGGCCGGCGATTCTATCGACGTAAACATCAATGAGGCGTTCGAAAACGAAAATGACAGGGCTGCTTTGATCAAGGTGAAGAAAGAGGAGCTGGCAGCCATTGACCCTCTCTACAAAGTGACCGTGAAATCAGTAAAGACTTTCACTTCTGCGCCACTTTCAGTGGAGACTTATGACAAGATTTTCGGCGAGGGAGTCGTCAAGACTGAGGAGGAATTCGATGCCAAGGTGGCTGAAAGGCTTGCTGCTGAGTATTCCAACGAGAGCGACTACCGTCTGTCCCGCGACATCCGCGAGTATCTGGTGAAGAAAGCTGATCTCAAGCTTCCCGAGACGTTCATGAAGAAATGGCTCAAGACTGCTAACGAGGGAAAATTCACTGAAGAGCAGATTGAAAACGAGTTCGGAGCATTCGTCGAGGATTACAGATGGACGCTTGTCCGCGACTACCTGATTAAGAAATATGACGTGAAAATAAGTCAGGAGGACATTATGGCAAGCGCGAAAGGCTTTGCAGCATATCAGTTCGCCATGTACGGAATGGCAAACGTGCCTGAGGAGCAGCTTGAGTCATACGCAAAGGCTGTGCTTGGAAACGAGGACCAGAAACGCCGTATCATCGAGCAGGTTGAAAGCGAGAAGGCCATTGCAGCCGTCAAGCCGGACCTCAAGATTAACAGAAAATCAATCAGCGTGGAGAAGTTCCGTGAGCTGAAATAATTTTATTATTTGATATGACAGACTTTGAAAAATTTGCAAAGTCGGAAAGGGGTGTGTCTTCCTTGAAGATGCACGATTATCAGACAGCCGTGTCCCGAAGGGGCGCGGCTGTGCTTGACACATACCTCAATCCGACGATTATAGAGGAAAGGAAACTCAATGCGGTGTCTATGGACGTGTTCAGCCGTCTGATGATGGACCGTATCATCTTCTTGGGAGTTCCTATCGACGACGACGTCGCGAATATAATACAGGCCCAGCTCCTTTTCCTTGCATCGACCGACCCATCGGCAGACATCTCCCTCTATATCAACTCTCCCGGCGGACAGGTCACTTCAGGACTCGGCATATATGACACCATGCAGATCATAGAGCCTGACGTCGCTACAATCTGCACTGGTCTTGCCGCTTCAATGGCTTCCGTGCTTCTGTGTGCCGGTACTGCGGGCAAGAGAATGGCCTTGCCACATTCCCGCGTGCTGATTCATCAGCCTCTCGGAGGTGCGCAGGGACAGGCTTCGGATATTCTTATTGCCGCACGCGAGATAGAGAAGACCCGCGAGGAACTTTACAGGATTATTTCGGAACATTCAGGACAGGCCATTGAGAGAATCGCAGCCGATGCCGACAGGGACTATTGGATGAGTGCGCAGGAGGCGAAGGAGTATGGAATGATAGACGGGATAATGAGCCGCAAGAAATAATGGACAAGAAGAAACAGACAAAAAGACACTGCTATTTTTGTGGCAGATCAGAGGATGAGGTTACCCTTCTTTTTGACGGATTGGGTGCTTCGATTTGTTCGGACTGTGTGGAGGCGGCCCATAATATGCTTGAGGCCGACAATATGCTCCGGGAGAGCGAGAGGCGTCCGAAGAAAAGGGACGGTAAGAGTAAATTATTGAAGCCCAAAGATATACATGAATATCTCAACCAATATGTAATAGGGCAGGACAGGGCGAAGAAGCTGCTTTCCGTGGCCGTGTACAACCATTACAAGAGGTTGCAGAACAATTTTTCGGAGCAGAATGACGGCGTCGAGATTGAAAAGAGCAATATTCTGATGGTCGGGCCTACGGGAACGGGAAAGACTTTGATGGCCAAGACCATAGCCAGACTCTTGGATGTGCCTTTTACTATAGTGGATGCCACAGTCCTCACTGAAGCCGGCTATGTGGGAGAGGATGTGGAGAGCATACTTTCCAGACTTCTCCAGGAAGCTGACTACGATGTGGAGCAGGCTGAACGCGGAATCGTCTTCATTGACGAAATTGACAAGATAGCCCGCAAGAGCGACAATGCCTCCATCACCAGGGACGTGTCAGGAGAGGGCGTGCAGCAGGCAATGCTCAAACTGCTCGAGGGCAATGTGGTGAATGTGCCGCCTAAGGGTGGCCGCAAGCATCCTGAGCAGGATTTCGTCCATGTGAATACCCAGAACATCCTGTTCATCTGCGGAGGTGCGTTCGAGGGCATAGAGAGGAGCATTGCACAGAGGCTCAACACCCAGATAATCGGTTTCGGTTCAATCAACAGGCAGACTGTGGACAAGGAGAACCTTCTGCAGTATGTGGAACCTGCCGATCTCAGGGCGTTCGGACTTATTCCGGAGATTATAGGCCGTCTGCCGGTCATCACATGGCTGGACAATCTCGACAGAGACGCTCTGCTGCGGATTCTTACCGAGCCGAAAAATGCGATTATGCGCCAGTATGAAAAGATTTTCGAACTGGACGGAATCAAGCTCACGGTTGAACCTGAGGTGCTGGATCTGATCGTGGATACGGCAATCAAAAACAAACTCGGGGCGAGGGGACTGAGGTCCATCTGCGAAAGAATCATGACTGACGCCATGTACGATGCCCCGTCGTCCAGATCCAAGACCTTTACCTTGACTAAGGAATACGCCGCTTCTAAACTGAATGGCGGAGAATGAAATTTTACCAATAATATAAAGTAATTATGACAGAGACCGTTAAGGAATATATCGGAGCCAACGAACAACGATTTTGCGAAGAATTGTTTTCGCTTTTGAGAATACCTTCCATCAGTTCGGACCCGCTGCACAAGGAGGATATGCTCCGTTGCGCGGACCGTCTGAAGGAACTGCTGCTGGCCTCAGGTGCTGATTCGGCGGAAGTCTGCCCGACAGAGGGCGCCCCTGTGGTTTTCGGAAGCAAGTTCCTTGACGGGAATCTGCCTACAGTGCTTGTGTACGGGCATTATGATGTGCAGCCGGTCGAACCGCTTGAACTGTGGAAGTCAGACCCTTTCGAGCCTGAAATCCGGGACGGAGCCATATATGCAAGGGGTGCGAATGACGACAAAGGCCAGTTGTTCATGCACCTGAAAGCCCTTGAATATCTTTGCCGAAGCGGGAAGCTTCGCCATAATCTCAAATTCATTTTCGAGGGCGAGGAGGAAATAGGCAGCCCATCCCTGGCAGCGTGGGCCGAGGCGAACAGGGAGAAACTTGCTGCATCTGTCATTTTAGTTTCAGATACGACCATGATTTCCGACAAAGTGCCCTCGATCAACTGCGGAATGAGAGGTCTGGCGTATCTCGAAGTCAAGGTTACCGGACCGAACAAAGACTTACATTCCGGTCACTATGGCGGGGCTGTGGCAAATCCGATAAATGTGCTTTGCGATATGGTTTCATCGCTGATTGATGCTGACGGTAAGGTGACTGTTAAAGGCTTCTACGATGATGTGGTGGAACTTTCGGACGCGGACAGAGCCAGTCTTGCCCGTGCACCTTTCGACCTGGATGAATATAAGGAGTTCTTAGATGTGGCAGAACTGAAAGGAGAGAAGGGCTACAGCACTCTGGAGCGGGTTGGAATACGGCCTTGCCTTGACGTGTGCGGAATCTGGGGCGGTTTCACGGGCGTAGGAGCTAAAACGGTGCTTCCGTCGGAAGCCCATGCGAAAATCTCGATGAGACTTGTGCCGAATCAGGACAGCGGAAAGATTTCAGAACTTTTCAAGAAGCACTTCCTTTCAATCGCTCCTCCTTATGTCAAAGTTGAAGTCAATCCATGCCACGGTGGAAACGGTTTCCTGATACCTATATCCTCTGATGCATATCAGGCCGCGTCCCGTGCAATGGCAGAGGTTTACGGGGTCGAGCCGGTTCCTTCAAGAGGTGGCGGCAGCATACCGGTTTTAGCTGATTTACAGAGGATTTTAGGCATAGACCCGCTTCTGATGGGGTTCGGTCTGGAAAGGGATACTATCCACTCGCCTAATGAATCATATCTTTTGAGCCAGTTCCGGGCCGGAATGGAATCTATCGTCCTGTTCTATAAATACTATTGACAATGGGTACTCTGACTGTCATCCTTCTTTGCGGTACGGCTTTGGCCGTCGGTGCTGCAGTTGCATATTTTCTGTCGTCAAGGCATATTGCTGCCTTGAAATCCGATCTGGCTGCGCTGGCTGAACAGTTAGGCGCATCCAAGTCCGAGAATATGGTGCTGCGGTCAAAAAACGAGATGCTTGAAGCTTCAAAGGCTGAAGACGCGGCACGGTTTGCTGCTGCGAGAGCCGAGGATTCGGCGCGGTTCGAGGCAAATAAGGAAGAGGAGAGGAAGTCTTTCGAGAAGACCCGCGAGGAGGATAAGAAGAATTATTCAGAGGCTCTTTCCAAGCAGCAGGAAAAGTTCGACGAGACCGTCGCTAAAATGACTGCCCAGCTGAAAACCGCCACGGAGGAGATGCTCAAGCAGCGCCAGCAGGAATTCTCGGCGTCCAGCAAGGAAAACATCGGACAGGTAGTGATGCCTTTGAAAGAGACCATCGAAAAGATGAAACAGGCCCTGAATGACACGACCTTGAAGCAGACCGAGATGAGCGGGGATATGAAGGTCCGCATCGAGGATATGATGAAGCATAGCGAGGCGGCCCGCAAGAGTGCTGATGAACTTGCCAATGCCCTACGCCACAAAAGCAAAGTGCAGGGAGACTGGGGCGAGACGGTACTCGACGAACTCCTTGCATCGCAGGGCCTTACCAAAGGCGTGCATTACAGCGTCCAGGAGACTCTCCGTGATTCTTCAGGCAGGACTGTCAGCAATGAGGACGGCAGGAGCATGCGTCCGGACGTCATTCTGCATCTTGATACCACACGGGAGGTCATTATAGACTCAAAAGTGTCTTTGAGTGCGTTCTTGGACTATGTCAATGCAGAAAATGACGAGGACCGCAAGCGTGCACTCGCTAACCATGTGGCCAGTCTCAATGGCCATGTCAATGAACTTTCAAAAAAAGACTATTCTTCATACGTCAAGGCTCCGAAAGTCAGAATGGACTATGTGATTATGTTTGTCCCCAACTCGGCTGCCCTTTGGACGGCTATGGAAGCCCAGCCTGACCTTTGGCGCAAGGCAATGAAAAAAAATGTCTATATTGCGGACGAACAGACGCTTTACGCTGCACTGAGAATCATTGATATGACGTGGATGCAGATTGCACAGGCACAGAATCAGGAAAAGGTGTTCGAACTTGCAAACGAGATGCTGGACAGGGTAGGGCAGTTTGTCAGGAAATACGATGACATAGGTTCCGCCCTTGAAAGAGCGCAGAAAGTCTATGATGAGGGCAGACGCAAACTTGAGCCAACTGGCCAGAGCATCACTACAACTTGCAGGAAACTGACAAAGCTCGGCGCGAAGACAAGCATCAAGAATCCTATTCCGCAACTTGCCGCCGGAGATGCGGATGAGGATGGCCTGTAAGGGCAGAAGAACGGGCATTTTTGAGAATTATTAACATATTGACACTGAAACTGATATGAACGAAGGCGCGAACCCTGCGATGGAGAACGGAGCAGTCTGGAAAGACCTGTTCATCCACGGCTCCTACAGCACGATAGTCCTGAAGTCACTTCCGCTTGTAGAAACGGACAGCGAAGCCGCAAGGTGGTTTCTCAGGATATTCACCGTATTCACGAACCTTTTTCTGCTCGATGACGAGGCTGTCGCTGCATTGTCCGAATATGCGGAAAGAGGCAACAGATTCGCTCTTTTCGGCTATGGACGCTATCAGATGTGCGTCAAGCCGGATCCCGACTCGATGGACAAGGCAAAATCCGCCATGCTTAAAGCTGATTCTCTCGGACTTCCGGAAGCAACAGCTTCATTGGGGCAGATGCATTTCTATGGCGATTTCGGTCTCGTGGACAGGGAAAAAGCCGTCTCATATATAGGTGCAGCATTGACAAAGGGCTGCGACTACGCTGCGGAACTGCAACTGAAGAACATCATTTTCGGTCTGCACGGTTTCAATGCCGACCCTCAGAAAGCGTTGGACATGATTTCGTCTCTCATCGCCAATGACATCCTGAATATAGGAGCAGGCAATGAGAATCCTATGTGGCATTATCTGAAAGGGTGCGCGCTCCAGCAGCTCAGAGGCCTTCAGGCGGCGAAAGACAGTTATATCAAGGCCGCGTCAATGGGTGTGGTCAGTGCGTGGACAGATGTTGCTGTCTCTTCCTCTCACAATGATGACTGCGAACTTGTGGACGCGGATGGATATGCAAGAATATTGGATAAGGGCATAAAGAGAGGGGATGTGTTCTGCCTGTACCTGACTGCAGTGTCGAGGATGGAAGAATACGAGCGTATGGACGGGATGCAGAAGAAGATCGAGTCCGAAAAACTGCTTGCCGCTTTAGAATCTGCTTGCTCCAAGGGCTCCAGTTTTGCAGCTGAGACTCTCGGGGACATCTACTGGTTCGGAGACTACGGAGTGGCTGAGGACAATGCGAAAGCTTGGCAATGGTATGCAAAGGGTGCGTTGATGTACTCTCCGGAATGTTACGAGAAAATGTGGGGAATGGTACATGACCATTATATCGACAAGGACGAGGCTTTCAAAGACATGCTGGCTCTTCAAGGTGCGAGAGCCGGATCAAAGAAACTGCTTGGAGAAACGGTCATGGCATATACTTACGGCAGGCTGACTGAATTCGCTGCAGAAATCGAGCGGTATTATGAGCCTGTTTTCGATGCTGAGGACGCAGAATCTACGGACGGGGAAGTTCCGGATGACGACGGACGCTTTGACGCTTATGTATAACCGCTTGAAGGAATGGCAATATGGAACGTTATCCTGAACAGATACGGAAATCGGTGCGTCTGCTGAAAAAGATGCAGTCCAACTCCCGGGATATGGCGATGTGGAAAAATGCCGCCCTCGCGCGTGAAGTCGCCTCGCTGCTCGGGGCTCTGCCGACAAGAGGGGAGTCCCATTCTCCCTATGACAAGATTTTCCTTCTTGACATGCTGACAGACAACATTTCAAACCGGGACCTGCCCCGTTTTACCATTTCAGTGCTTGAGAATATGCTTGAACTTTCCGCCTTTGTCACGGAGGAAGACATTGCGGAATATGAATACGCACTCAGCGGGGATGACATACGCCGGGAACTGGACAAATGGAGAAAATATATTGACACGGACCATGTCACGGACGAAGAATGGGTGAAAGAATATGGAGTCCATCTGAAATTCGACCCGATAGAGCGGACCCTGATGTGGGAGGATATGTATGAGAGAGTTGAAAAGGAAGTAGACAGGGAAATAGGGAAGAGGGGGCCGCGCGGAATGGGATTCTGCCATCTGTACTGGAGCGTGAAGACTTCTGTGCTGGCTGACTGGGGAATCGAGTGGCACAGTCCTTCGTACATGAATCCCGGAGTTCTGTTCGACTAAGGCTGAGTTGGTAAATGTTCACAGTTTTTTCCAATGAACTCCAGATAATCAAGACACGCTAAACTTGAGTTATGGCTATAAGCATCAAGACATACAGGACTGACGAAGACCTCTGCGGCAAGACTCACTGGTGGGGTTTTCCGGACTTGCCGGACGGAGTTGAATATCCGGTTAAAGACGGCATTGACTCTGACGGCTTTGAAGACACTTTGACTTTCGTGTGCCAGATCCGCATGGAAGACCTCGCTCCTTACGATACCCGGGGACTGCTGCCGCACGGGGGCATATTGTATTTCTTCGCTGACCTGGACTATTTTCTCGGCGATATGGATGCGTGTGCGCATCATCTCGGCTTCTGGGGCACTGACGCCTTCAAGGTGATATACGCGCCTCAGACTGACATGCTGTTTACCCACAGGGTTCAGTGGGAGGACGGCAGCGATGCCTGTCTCCCTGCCGAAGCCATGGAGTTCAACTCCATAGCGGATAATGCCTACGGCCATAAAATCCTCGGCGCACCATATTATGAAGAAGTTGAAGCCGAAGCCCCCGGAATGATCTCGCTGCTGCAGATAGACGAAGATGACGACTGGGGTTTGAGACTGTTCGATCTTGGAATGATCAATTTCCTGATAACCCCTGATGCCCTCTCCTCCCTCGACTTCTCCTCCGTCCGCCTCTACTTTCATTGTCTGTAGGACTTAGGCATATAAAAAATGAGCTGTCGTCGCTCACGCGAGGACACCTCATACTAACCACATAATTAATAACACTAAAACTAATAACCAATAAGTCTCGGAGTGTTCAGAAGAACTATCTCCTTAACTCGATGCAAAGGTACGCATAAATTTTAATTCTGCAAACATTTCGTGAAATTTTTTCGCGATTTCTGTCAAAAATTTCATCGATGCGCCACAAATTTCTTCAGTTCACGGTAGACAAGGTGTGACGGAAGGCCCATGACAGTGTAGAAAGAGCCGGAAATGCCCTCGATTCCTGCGTAGCCTATCCATTCCTGGATTCCGTAGGCGCCCGCTTTGTCGAAAGGACGGAAGCGGTCGATGTAGTTGTTGATCTCATCGTCGTCGAGGACAGCGAAATGTACTCTGCATGTGTCGCTGAAAGTCTCCTCCCGGTGGCTGTCTCTGATGGTGACCCCGGTGATGACCTCGTGAGTGCAGCCGGAAAGACGTTTCAGCATGCTGAATGCCTCCTCCCGGCTGTGCGGCTTGCCGAAGACCTCCTTGCCGCAGACTACAACTGTGTCGGCGGTAACAAGTATCTCATTCTCTTCCAAAGCCCTGTGGAAACCGTGCGACTTTCCGGCCGAGAGAATCTTGGGGATTTCGTGCGGGGGAGTGCCGCTCTTGTAGTGTTCCTGGAAACTGTTGCGTGCGTCCACTTCAAAATCAGCGCACAATACTTCAAGAATCTCTTTTCTTCTCGGTGACGCGCTGCCTAAAATCAACTTCTTACCTGTCAGATCAAGCATTGCAGTAATAATATTTCCCCGTTGACAATATCTTCGGTCAATAACTTCTTCAGTTAATAATATCTTCGGTCAATAACACTTTTCGTAAGCCGAAATATCGAGATTCCATTTGCCCTGTATTCTCAGTACAATCTCTATGATATCCCTTACAAATCTTTTCCCTCCCGGAAACACCGACACATAGTCCGCACATTTCAGAGCCTCTTCCATCGCGTCAGCCGGACATATTCCTATGCCTGCCTTAGCCATCACTGGACAATCCGGGAGATCGTCCCCGCAATAGGCGATTTCATCAGCCTGCAGACCATGCTTGTCCACGAAAGACTCGAAATCTGCAATCTTGTTCTTGGAGCTGAGGTATATGTCGGCAATGTCAAAGCCGAAAAGGCTGAAACGCTTCACTATACTCTCTGAGTGTCCGCCTGTTATGATGCCTAACTTGAAACCGTGCATATAGGCCATCCGGAGTCCGAAGCCATCCTTGGCATCGTAGGAGCGCAGAAAATCCCCGTTGCTGGCCACAAGTATGCCGCCGTCTGTCATAACCCCGTCAATATCAAAAGCAAAAGCCTTTATTTTCAGGAACTTGTCGTAAAGTGCGTCCGGAATTTCCAGTTCCTTAAGCTGTGAGTTGATGATTTTCGCCATCACTCTCAACTTTTTGCCCCGTTATTGCCGCCGAATCCTCCCATGGGGAAAGTCTCGCCCCTTCCGAAAGAAATCTTCCCGAACTGGGTTTCGTATTTTTCGACATTGTCCTTGAGCGCAAGCATAAGTCTTTTCGCGTGTTCAGGAGAAAAG
>CABQAB010000012.1 GCA_902461985.1 uncultured Bacteroidales bacterium
GTATCTGCCGTATTCCTCCGCCTTTTCAGTCCTGCCGTCAAGTGCGGCCTCTTCGGAGAGTTTGCGTGCCGCGAGCGCGATTGCTCCGTCCGCGAGGGCGTATTCAAGGTCGTAGGCTACTGATTCATTGAACTTGTCGTAAGGAATATAGCCGTAAGCCCTTCTGTAATCCTGTCCTCTCTCGGCAAGGTTGGCGGATTTTACCATGGCTTCGAACGCAGCTTCCCTGTCGAATCCCTCAAAGCCCTTCACGATTGCGTCCGCAACTGGAGGTATGCCAGGATTGCCGACCATACAGTCGGTTTCACAGCCTGCGAGATGCCATACCGGAAGTTTTCCCTGTTCGTTGCAGATGTTGACCATGGTGTTGATGAACTCTACATATCTTTCGCTCTGGAATATGCTGTACAGAGGCATTGCGGCGCGGTAGGTGTCCCAGAGGGAGAAGATGGTGTAGCTCGTGTGGCCCGGATTCCCGTAATATTTTCCGTCGGCACCTCTGTAGCTGCCGTCGCAGTCAGAGAATGTGGCAGGGGCGATCATCGTATGGTACAATGCAGTGTAGAACACCTTGCGGGCCGTCTCGTCGGCTGTCTCTATGCGTATTTTTGAGAGTTCCCTGTTCCATGCTACGGACGCAGCCTCCGCCGTGGCGTCGAAATCCCATCCGTCCAGTTCTTCTGCCATGTTTGCCTGCGCATTTTCCATGCTGACGGCTGAAAGAGCCACTTTCACAAGGATCTCTTCTCCCGCTGCAGTCTGGAAATCCGCCCTTGCGTACAGTGGCAGGACTATTTCGTCTTTGTTGGGCTTGCGTATGATTTCAAAATCGCTGAATGGCTTTGAAAACTCCGCATAGAAGAATATTCTTTGTTCATTCGCCCAGCCGCTCGAAAAACGCCGGCCCCGTATGGCATTGTCTCCGCATTTCTCGATGTAGCAGTCGGTGGTCTTGTCCCAGCATCCTCCGTTTTCAAGGTCGAAGACTATGGCAGCCTCGTCCGATGCCGGGAAAGTGTAGCGGTGCAGACCCACTCTGTTGGTGGCGGTCAGTTCAGCCTTGATGCCGTAACGTGTCAGAGGCACGCTGTAGTAGCCCGGACGGGCGGTTTCGCGGCTTCTGTCCGCATACGACCAGAGTCCTGACTGAGGGTCGTCTTCCGTTCCACGTGCATATTCAACCTTGCCGGTCACAGGCATGACCGTAATGTCGAAAAGGTCTCCTATCCCCGTTCCGCTGAGGTGGGTGTGTGAAAAACCTATTACGGTCGAATCGCTGTCATGGTAGCCTGAGCACCAGTCCCATTGTTCCGGGATGCTTGTAGGGCCGAGCTGCACCATTCCGAACGGCACATCCGCTCCCACGAACACGTGCCCGTGTCCTCCTGTCCCGATTTTCACGTCTACGTAATCTGTGTAGTCAGTAGCCTGTCCGCATGCACTAAGCAGCGCGATGCTTACAAGCAGTAAACTCAATTTTTTTAGTGTCATGTTATCTGATTTTATATTTTCATCTTAATTCTCTTTCCAATATTCAGGAGTGACAATATATCTCATTCCGCATTGCGTGCGGTCCTTGAATTCGGTTATTTCTTTTCCATTGAAAAAGGCCGTGCTGTCCCCAGGCCGCTGAAAATACAGACTGAGTGCTGTCGCTTCTATTTTCAGCGAATGTTCCTTCTCACCGCTTATCGACGGGATTTTGAATCTGAGTTCAAAATCCTGGGGCCCTGCCCCTCCATACCCATATAGGTCATCATGCATCCAAATTGAAAAGTTCAATCTGAAAAATTTGGGCCTTGTTCCGGCTGAGCGGTAAAATTCAATAACGTCAATGGAAGTTTCCACGGTGTGTTCCGGTTGCGGGCATAAATCGCCGTCAACATATTCTTTACCATCAATAATGCCGTGTAGCGAATAGTTTTCTGAAACTAATCTATATCTGGTGCTCTCCTCCCCCTCTGAAATATATTCCAATTCCATCACGTTCATCAGATTAGCCCCGTTTTCGTCTACGAAAGAAACCATAGGCGAGAATCTCAGGTGACCACTATTTAAGTCAAAACAAGTAGGACAAGCATGAGGCTGAAGTTTCTCTTGACATCCCGATATAATGACGCCGCAAAGCATCATAAATTGTATTGCTATTCTTTTCATCATTTTTCAACTAATAAATATTGAATATTCTCGTAAATGTTGTCATTGGGGGCTTTTATGTTTGTTATTGGATCGATCACCCATGTGCTGCTATGACCCCAGCCCCAATTGAAACAAAAATATACCGTTGATGGATACACCTTTTTACCTTTCAAAGAATGATCTATAGAATAAGGGCTATAGAGGTAATTGTCTACAGAAAAGGTATTCGTGGATTTGAGTTCAAGATACACATTCATCGAGACCTCTTTGTATCCAGTACATAAAAATGCGTGCCCGGTATCAGCACTGGCGTTTTTCCCCCGTACATACAACGGATAGCCACGTCGTATTTCAATTTGCCATTCATCCTGATCGATTCCATTATGTTTTTCAACATAATATCCGTTCATTTCCAGAAAACTTTGAGCAAGGTCAATATTTGAAGAAGAACTGGAGTCCCCGTTGACTGTTCGTAGTCCTTGATTTACAAATCTTATCAAACGAGGAATTTCATCGTTGGTGTCTGTCACATCCAAAGAAACTATATTGGTGAGATTCCAATCAATATCCATTGTGATTGTATGTAAAGCTGCGAGTCTCTTTAATTGATTGGGGAACTTGTGATAGTTCAGGAGTTGAGATACAGCTATAGTAACACATCCGGCCGGCTGTTTTCCAGATTCCCCATTTGTTTTGTCCGGGTTGAATTTGTTGTACGGAGCATGTTGATGCCACCTGGTCTTAACTATGTCTCCACTGTTGTATGTCTCTGTATTTC
The DNA here is from genome assembly GCA_902461985.1 of uncultured Bacteroidales bacterium. GTDB lineage: Bacteria > Bacteroidota > Bacteroidia > Bacteroidales > UBA932 > Cryptobacteroides. The sequence goes on from CABQAB010000012.1 coordinate 2,918, forward strand.
TCTCAAATTCATTCCAGAAATATGATGAAATGGCTGTCCCCGTGTATCCTGCCTTGTTATAATTTTGTCTCAAGTAATCGTTTTCCTGCTGATAGTTAGCTATGTCACCACTGCCCAATAGTGGAGCACCTCCATACGACTGTATCACCAGATTATTGTATCTGTCTAAATCTTCAGACATCAGGTTTGCTGTATCCGTGAACGAGGATGACATCGCTTTAAATCTTTCCTGACCGTACCAATACATGTGGCTCTGGTCGTATTCCGATGAGTTTGAGAAATTTGCGTCTGTAACTTCGGATTTATATATGTTCCACATGGCTGTTGTACGAAGTGACAATGAGTCTTGAGGATCATAAGAATTTGTTATGCTTTGTATGTCAGCAGAAATCAGTCCCATGTAAAATCCGAAAGGGGCATTGTCGCTCAGTGTGGTTTCATCTATAGTGCCAGTCTCACTGAATGCTATTACCGGAAGGTACTTCTGAGTGGCACTTATGATACTATAGCCTCCTTCTTTATAATTGACAGCATAAGCAAGATTCTTCCCGTCCTTTGTGATGAGAGGGAATACATTTTGCGGGCTGCAGCCTTTTGATTTTGTTGATGGCATAAATTGTCTTGCGGACAGTTGGGCAACCAACATAGCTTCTTCCGGGGATATGGACTCATTCTCCAAAAACTCAGAATGTATTGTTAAATCACCTACTTGTTCTCTTCCTGTTTCAGTCGAGGGCTTGATGTCAAATTTAGAGCAGGCGCATAACAATGTTAATATTATTACAAGCAGAGATTTAGGTTTAATCATAAGTGTGGTGGTTTTATGTGGTTAAACAATTTTAGTATAAGAGGTGGTGCAGAGATATTTAATTCTATTTAGCAATTCATTCTTCCATTCCGCATTGATGCTATAGCTTGTACTCAACTGTGCCGGCCCCGACAAGTCTGGAGTGGGAGACGCGGCGGGCAGCAAGAGTCTTACCGTTAAGACGGATGCTGCGGAGCCTGTCGCCGTGGCCTTTTTTCGTGATGACCAGTTCTTCGTGGCCGCCGCAGAGTGACGGGTCGAGTTTTATAGTTATTCTGTCGAACGACGGTGTCGTAAGTGTGTAGGACGGGTCTCCGGGGCAGTCCGGATAGAAGCCCATCATCGAGAACACCGCCCAGGCCGACATCGTGCCGGTGTCGTCATTGCCCGGTATGCCGTCGGGCCGGAGAGTATAGTGCTTTTCCAAAAGCGACTTCACTAAGGCCTGCGTGCGCCACTCCTCTCCCGGGAAGTAACTGAAGAGATATGGGTAGGCTATGTCGGGTTCATTTGCCGGGTCGTACAGCCCTTCCTCAAACACGTTCCAGAGTTTTTTTACGAATGCCTTTCTGCCTCCCATGAGTTCAGCAAGCCCGTACACGTCGTGAGGCACGAAGAAAGTGTAGTTCCATGCGCTGCCCTCGTGGAATCCGGGCACAGGTTCGAAATTCTCTCCTTGGCGCGGATTGAAAGGCTCAAGGAAAGTCCCGTCGGCGTTGAGCGGGCGGAAAGTTCCGTATTCCTGGCTGTAATAATGCCTGTAGCCCAATGACCTCTGCCGGTACAGTGCAGCCTCCTCCTTTTTTCCGAGTGCGTCTGCAAGCAGGGACAGGGCGTTGTCAGCAACATAATATTCAAGTGCGTGCGAAACCGAATTGTCTCCAGAATTGTCGGCAGAATACATTCCGAGAGGGATGTATCCTTTCTCGATATAAGGGTCTATGTCGGGCCTCATGAGATTCTCCGCCCCGGGAGAGCCGGCCGACTTGACGAATGCCTCCCATGCCGTGTCTATGTCGAAATCCCTCAATCCCTTGAGATATGAATCCGTAAACACCGGAATCGCAGGGTCTCCCTCCATGGTGAAAGTTTCGCGTCCGTATAGTTCCCACTTCGGCATCCAGCCCCATTCCCTGTACATATCTACCATGGAATCGAGCATGTCCGCCTGTCTCTCAGGCCAGACGAGAGTCATCAGCTGGTGCAGGTTGCGGTAGGTGTCCCAGAGAGAGAACACCGTGTAGCGATTGTGCCCCTCCGCCACCTTTCCGACTCCTGAGTTTTCCATCAGAGGATATTCCCCGTTCACGTCATTGAGTATATTCGGGTGTATCAGCGTATGGTATAGGGCAGTATAGAAAACTCCGCGTTCCCTTTCGCTGCCTCCTTCCACAACTATCCTCGACAGGTCGGACTCCCATCTGTCCGCTGCCTCCGCCGCCACCGTGTCGAAATTGGACACCCCTTCCGCGAGTGCGGGCTGCTCGGCATCCAGATTCTCCCACGCGTTGGCACAGCTTACGAATGAAACACCCATCTGCAGCTCGACGGTTTCGCCCTGCTCCGTCTCGAAACTGAACCAGTATCCAGTGTCATCTCCGGCGATTTCCCTTCCGTACTTCCTGTATATCTTGTATTTCCCGTTGTCAGGAGTCCATTCCGCCTCCACGCCTTTCATTACCGGCTGCTTCTTCCAGAAACCTCCAGCCGAAGGCTTCTTGTTGATTCTGATTGCGAAATAGACGGGAAAGACCGCCTGAGGGTTGTAGCAGAACGTCCCTGCGAGCCTCATCCCCTCGATTTCGGTGTCGCTGACTTTCCTTATCCACGCTCCGGTCTCGTTGGTAAGCCCCTGCCCGAAATTGACGAGAATATTCCCCTGTCCTTTCGGAAAGGTGTAGCGCTCGATTGAAGTCCTCGTGGTCGCACTGACTTCCGCGAGTATGTTATGCGCAGTCAGACGGCAGGAATAATAGCCGGGGCGGGCAGTTTCGTCTTCATATTCCGAACCGTAAACCCTGTAGTCCACGTTCAGCGCACCTGTGGTCGGCATCGTCAGGGCCAGGCCCACTTCGGGACAGCCCACGCCGCTCAAGTTCACGTGCGAGAAACCAGTGAAGAAGCAGTTGTCGCTGCTGTATGACGTCGACCACCAGCGGCTGTCCTTGTCGAAGGTGTTCAGTTCCGACCCCATGACATTGAAAGGGGAGACTGACATCATTCCGTTGGGGCATACTGCACCGGGGTTGGTCGTCCCGAAATTTGAAGTCCCGACAAGCGGGTGTACGTAATCTGTCAGTCTTTCTCCGGCTGTGGCGGCCAGTGTGAGACTCATGGCTGCGATGGCAGTGATTATGGATTTTCTGTTCATCGTTATGGTTTTGTGTTACTAAGTTTTCCCCGCTCATCTTGAACAGATCTTTCGACTCGCCATGCTCGCTCAAGATGACAACTATAGATCTTTCGGCTCGCTGTGCTCGCTCAAGATGACAATGTGCCCGCAGAAGATGACAGTTATAATACGTCAGTCTTGCGTATGAAGTCGATGATTTCGTCTATATAGCCGAATGCGATTCCTACGCAGGTGTCCGCACAGCCGTAATAGATGGCGATTCTGCCGGTCTCCGGGTCATGCAGGCAGGCGCAGGGGAAGCATACGTTAGGCACGTCGCCGGTACATTCGTAAATGGTCTCCGGGTGCAGCAGATACGCTCCCGTGCGGGCAAGCACTTTCCATGGCTTTTCCAGGTCGAGAAGGGCAGCCCCGAAAGAATAGTTGTAACCCTGACAGGTGTGGTGCACGCCGTGGTAGAACACTAACCATCCTTCGGAAGTCTCGATAGGCACAGGGCCGGGTCCTATTTTGCAGCACTGCCATGCGCTTTTTTCAAACGCCGTCGGTCCCATCACGAAACGGTGGCGGCCCCAGAGTTCCAGATCCGGTGATTCCGAGTAGAATGTGTCTCCGAACGGAGTGTGTCCCGTGTCGCTCGGACGGGAAAGCATTGCGTAGTTTCCGTTGATTTTGCGCGGGAAAAGCACGCCGTTGCGGTTGTATGGCAGGAATGCGTTCTCCAGCTGGTGGAAGGTCTCGAAATCGTCGGTCCAGGCTATGCCGATAGTCGGTCCATGGTAGCCGTTGCACCATGTCACGTAATATCTATCTCCGATTCTGCACACGCGCGGGTCATATCCATATTCCCATACTCCCACCTCTTCGCCTCCTCCGACGAATTTTATGGTTTCAGGGTTCAGCTTCCAATGGATGCCGTCTTTGGAAAAACCTGCGTGCAGGGTCATGCGTATATTGGTGTCGTCGCAGCGGAAAACTCCCGCGTATCCGTCCTTGAACGGTACGACAGCCGAATTGAAGATACTGTTTGAATTTTCCAGAAGGTCGCGGGGAATCACTGGATTTCCGGAATACCTCCACATAACTTTCGTATATCCTTCAGGACGCTCCTCCCACGGCATGTCATGCAGAGGGGAGCCGGCGATTTTGAGATTGTTTTTCATCTGTTCCTATATGATTAAAGTCAAAATATGTGCGTACAACGCCACGCAAAAATAGCCTATGTTTGGCAATTCTCCAAAAATATCCGGATATGCGGAAAGGCTTCAGGCTGGCTTTGAAAAAAAAACAAAAAAAGTGCGGTTTTATGTGGGCCGCCAGCCCGACTTACGTGTCATATCCCTATCATGAGTCGAAAAACAGACATAAGAATGCTTCTGAAATATTTCAGATGCGAGACGGATGCCGCAGAGACCAAGTCTGTCGAGAAATGGCTTGCAGACGATCCTGACGGCAGCCATGCGAGGGAATATAAGGAGGCGAGAGTCCTTTTCGAGGGGATGACCGTTCATGCGGAAGCAGTTCCGGTGAAGAAAAGGCATCTGAATCTCCGCAAAGTCCTCTATTCCGTAGCAGGAGCCGCTGCGGTGGCGGTGCTGGTCATTGCTGCAGGTTTCATGGGAGGCGAAATCGTACGGGACGATTTTTCATCCCGGATGATGACATACAATGTTCCTGCAGGAAGCTGTATGAGGCTTACGCTTGCCGACGGTACGGAACTCTGGATGAACGGAGGTTCGGAAGTGGAGGTCCCTTCGGTCTTTGCCGGGACCGCCAGGAACATCAGGTTCAACGAAGGGGAAATTTATCTGAGTGTGGAGAGGGACGAGGAAAGACCGTTCACGGTGGAGACTTTCGCCGGGGATATCAGAGTCTTGGGAACCAAGTTCAACGTGAAGGCCGATACCGGGAGGGATTATTTCTCTACCAGCCTCATCGAGGGTTCTGTCAGCCTGAAGAGTCTTGACGGGCAGGAGTTTCTGATGGAGCCTAACGATGTCGTGGTCATGAAAAACAGTGTCTGGACAAGGAGCAGGATGACAAATCCGTATTCCGTGACTTGCTGGAAGGACGGTCTCATCGATATTGCCAACATCGAATTCGACAAACTGATGCTCTCGTTCGAAAAAGCGTTCAATGTCAATGTGGTGATTGCACGCAAAGACCTTCCCGAACTCAAGTTCACCATGGGCAAGGTGAGGGTTTCGGATGGAGTTGAATCGGCTCTGGACATACTGAAGATGTCGGCCGATTTCGATTATGAGATAGACAAGACGATAAATACCATATATATAAAGTAATACGGTCAACTAAAACCTAAAAGATGAGAAACAGTTTAATCAAATGTTTGCGGCTGTTTGTCGTTGTACTTTCGCTGGCTGCTCCGCTTGTCCTGCAGGCCCAGACGCAGAAGAAGGTGACTCTGTCGATGGAGAGTGCGTCCGTGGAGACCATTCTCGGCGAAATCGAACGGCAGACGGACTATCTTTTCGTGTGCGAGAGCATCGACCTGTCCCGCAGAATGACAATCGAACTCAAGGACAAGTCGGTCGAGGAGGCCCTTTCGCAGATTTTTGCGGGAACTGACATTGCATGGAAATTCACCGGTTCCAATGTCTATCTTTCACCGAAAGCCAGTGAAAAGCAGAGCGTTTCCGACAATGTGAGCGGAACGGTCTGCGATTCTTTCGGCGAGCCGCTTATAGGTGCGGCAGTCCTCATAAAGGGCACTACAATCGGTGCGGGCACTGATCTGGACGGCAGATTCGAATTCCAGCTCCCTGAAAATCTGACTGGGGGGGGGAATGTAATTCTTGAATTTTCCTGTCTCGGCTACAAGACCCAGGAAGTAAAACTCGGCAACAGACGCTCTTTTGAAATAACGCTTGCGGACGATGCCATAGTCATGGAGGGTACGGTCGTGACGGCCCTCGGCATCAAGCGTTCCGAAAAGGCACTTTCGTACAATGTCCAGCAGGTAAACACAGACGCCATTACCGCCAACAAGGACGCCAACTTCATCAACTCCCTCAACGGAAAGGTCGCCGGCCTTAACATCAACGCTTCTTCTTCGGGAGTCGGAGGTGCCACGAAAGTCATAATGCGTGGACAGAAGTCCATTTCACAGTCATCCAACGCACTTTATGTCATCGACGGCGTGCCTATGTACACAAGAGCCGGTGCAGGTGATACCAAATTCGGCTCACAGGGCGCATCCGATCCTATAGCGGACATCAACCCTGAGGATATCGAATCCATGTCAGTGCTTACCGGAGCCGCCGCGGCAGCCCTCTACGGCTCTGATGCGGCCAACGGTGCAATCGTCATCACTACCAAGAAAGGCAAGGAAGGCAAGCTCAGCGTGAATGCCTCCGCCGGAGTCGAGGTCATGACTCCTTTTGTGCTTCCACGCTTCCAGAACCGCTACGGTACGGGTGACCTTAATTCGTCCGTCGGTTCGGAACTCAGAAGCTGGGGACAGCTGATGAACGCCTCAAACAATCCCGGCTACAATCCGGCAAAGGATTATTTCCAGACGGGCGTGACCCACACCGAGAGCGTGTCCGTTTCAGCCGGCAACGAGAGGAACCAGACCTATCTTTCAGGCTCGGCAATCGACTCCTACGGCATAGTCCCGAACAATGGCTATCACCGCTACAACTTCACTTTCCGTAACACCACATCTTTCCTCAAGGACAAGATGCACCTCGACTTGGGCGCATCTTACATCATCCAGAAAGACCGAAACATGATCAATCAGGGTACCTATAACAACCCTTTGGTCGGAGCGTATATCTTCCCGAGAAGCAACGACTGGGAAGCTGTCAGGATGTATGAAAGATATGATGTTGTCCGCCGGCTCAATACACAGTACTGGCCTGTCGGAGATGCCGGAATGACCATGCAGAATCCGTACTGGATAAACTTCAGGAATCTTCGTGAGAACCGCAAGGACAGGTATATGGCCAATGCCTCCCTGTCTTACGATATTCTCGACTGGCTGAACGTGTCAGGACGTGTCCGTATAGACAATACCAACACCAAATACACGGAGAAGGCATATGCTACCACTCTTCCACAGTTGACAGAGGGTTCTGTGAACGGCCTTTACGGCATTACGGAGTCCAAGGACCAGCAGATTTACGCGGATGTGCTCGTGAACATCAACAAGAGGTTCAACGACGACTGGAATCTGCAGGCCAACCTCGGTGCTTCAATCAGCGACATGAGGTTTGACGCATTGAAGAACCGCGGTCCTATAGCTGACGGGGAAATCAGCGAGGAAAAGGCCGGGCTTGCCAATGTGTTCAGTGTCCAGAACTTGAGCAATTCATCCAAGACATCCCGCATGCAGGAAGGTTGGAGAGAACAGACCCAGTCAATCTTCGGTTCTGCCGAGGTGGGCTACAAAGGTGCATACTACCTCACCCTTACGGCCCGCAATGACTGGCCATCACAGCTTGCCGGTCCTCACTCGACCAAGAAATCCTTTTTCTATCCTTCCGTGGGAGCGTCGGTCGTGCTGTCGCAGATTATCCCGAATATGCCGGAGAACCTTGAATACGTCAAGATCAGAGGTTCATACGCATCCGTGGGTTCTGCATTTGAGAGGTATATCGCCAATCCGCTTTACAGTTGGGACACCAGTGCCTTAGCCTGGAGTACGGCAACCCGTTACGGAGCCTACGACCTCAAACCTGAACTGACCAATTCCTTCGAAGTGGGCCTTTCCATGCGTTTCCTCAAATGGTTCAATCTGGATGTGACATACTACCACACCCATACACTCAACCAGACTTTCAACCCTCAGACTTCGGCCGGTTCGGGTTATTCTGACATATACATCCAGTCAGGAGATGTCAGGAATCTCGGCTGCGAGGTAACTCTCGGTTTCGGAAAAGAGTGGAACAAGTTCAGATGGGACAGCAATCTCACGTTCTCCAATAACAACAACAAGATTATATCACTTGCGGATGATGTTCTGAACCCGTTTACGGGAGAGCATCTCAACATCGATCAGCTCGATATGGACGGACTTGACCTTGCGCACTTCATCATTCGTGAGGGAGGCACACTTGGAGACCTATATTCCTTCGCTGACTATAAGTATGACAGCAACGGAAACATCATGGTGAATCCTGACGGTACTGTGGCCATTGAAAGAATTGCCGACACTTCGGACTACATCAAGCTCGGTTCTGTTCTTCCGAAGGCGAATCTCGCGTGGAGAAATGACTTCAGCATAGCCGGTTTCAATTTTGGCTTCCTCATCACGGCACGGATAGGTGGCATAGTGTTCTCCAACACCAAGGCGGTTCTGGACTACTACGGAGTGTCCGAGGCTTCTGCCGCCGCGCGTGATGCAGGCGGAGTGTTCATCAACGGAGGGGACAGGGTGGATGCAAACCGCTGGTACAGCACGGTCGGAGGCTCCAACGCCCTTCCTCAGGAATACACCTACTCCGGAACTAACGTGCGTCTCCAGGAGGCTTCCATAGGCTACACCATTCCGCGTAAGTGGCTCGGCAATGTGTGTGACATGAACCTTTCGATAGTAGGAAGAAACCTCTGGATGATTTACAACAAAGCTCCTTTCGATCCTGAATCAGTCGCTTCCACCGGAAACTACTATCAGGGAATCGACCATTTCATGATGCCTTCCCTCAGGAACTTCGGCTTTAATTTGAAAATCACTTTCTAAACATCCGCAGCTATGGGAAATATCATTACAAAATTCAGCGTATTGCTTCTGGCTGTTTCATCGTTTGCCGGATGTACGGGGCATTATCTTGAAATCAACAGCAATCCATACGAAGTCACCCGTGAGCAGATGCTTACTGACGGATATGCAGTGGGTGCTTCTCTTTCGGCGTTGGGCGGTGCCGTCGTCTCGACCGACGTCAATACGGCCCAGTTTACCGACTGCCTCCTCGGCGGACCTCTTGGAGGTTATTATTCCACTACCAACAATTTTGCGAATACCATTGACAATTATAACGCGACAGACAACTGGACAAATGTGCTTTTAGCCAGCGACAGGGTCATTCCTACTCTCAATGCCAACATGACTGAGCTCAAGACCCTGACAGACGACCCGGTGACTTTGTCAATCGCAAACGTAATCAGGGTAGCCGCCATGCTGAGGGTTACCGACACTTACGGGCCTGTGCCTTTCACCCAGGTCGGCAAGGACGGCAAACTGGCAGTTCCTTATGATTCACAGGAAGAGGTCTATGACGCCATGTTCGCGGAACTTGACGAAGCGATAGCAGTTTTCACGGAGAACCTCATAGGGGGAATCTCTTCCAAAGCCGACCCTGTGTTCGATGGTACAGCCGTGAAATGGTGTAAGTTTGCCAATTCTCTCAAACTCCGTATGGCGATGAGAATTGTGTACGCTGCACCTGAAAAGGCTCAAAAATATGCAGAGGAAGCGGTTGCCAACACAGTTGGGGTGATGACTTCCAATGACGACAATGCTGCGCTTCAGTTCAAGGCATTCGGTGAGAAGGGCAATCCGCTTTATACGGCAATCAAGTACAATCAGCCTTCCGGTTCTGTGACGGGCGGAGACACCCATGCGGCTGCCGATATCATCTGCTGTATGAACGGATATAACGATCCCCGCCGTGCCTCATATTTCATCAATTCCGAATTTGAAGGAATCCCGTATGCCGGTTGCCGCGTTCATGTCGTAAAACCGGCTCTGACTACAATCGGGCGCAAATATTCCGGAGTCAATATCAGCCCCACGGATCCTATCCGCTGGATGAATGCCTCCGAAGTGGCCTTCCTCAAGGCTGAAGCTGCCGCGGTCTTCGGTTTCAATATGGGAGCAGGTACTGCGGAGGATTTCTACAACGAGGGTATCAGACTTTCTTTCGCACAGGAAGGGGTAGGCGGAGCTGATGCATATCTTTCTGATGATACGTCACTGCCGGATGCATATACAGACCCTGCCGGACTCAACAGTTATCCGCAGAGAATCTCGCAGCTTACCGTCAAGTGGGACGAGGCAGCTACGACGGCAGAGAAACAGGAAAGAATCATCATCCAGAAATGGATTGCCAATTTCCATATCGGACATGAGGCGTGGGCTGATTTCCGCCGTACGGGTTATCCTCACCTCTTTCCTGCAAGTGATGAAGGCAATATGAGCGGAGGAAAGGTTTCTTCCGAATTCGGTGCCAGACGTATGCCTTATCCGCACAAGGAATACACGACCAATGCGGAGAATGTCAATGATGCCGTCGCAAATCTTCTGAAAGGCTCAGACAATATGGCGACCCGTCTGTGGTGGGACTGCAACCCGGCTATAGTCATAAAATAAAGGAGTATGGACATGAAAACATCAATGAAAATATCGTTGGCTGCAGTGGCGCTCGCATCGTTCTGCCTTGCAGGATGCAGCAAGTGGACGCAGCCTGAACATATCGACTATCGTCATAAGACTACGGAGGAGCAGGATCCCCAGGCTTGGGAACAGTATCTTTCAGCTCTCCGAAGCTACAAGAGCAGTGAGCATAATCTTGTGTTTGTCACCATGCAGGGTACGTCCAAGCATCCCGTGAGCAGATCTCAGCATATAATGGCTATGCCTGACAGCGCGGACGTAATATGTGTGGACGGCTGTGAGAACCTTCATCCGGCAATCTCCGCTGAAATCAGCGAAGTTGAGTCGAAGAAAGGCACGAAAGTCATCTCTAACGTTGATCTGGCCGTAGCCTATGCCGACTGGCTGGATTACAAGGTCGCACAGATGGACAGCGGCAGAACTGAGAAGGATGTGGACGCTGATGCTCCTGAATACTTCACGAAGCATGCCGAGTCGCAGCTTGCATACTGTGACGAGTTCGGATTCGGCGGCATACAGCTTTCCCTCTATGTGGAAGCCGGCCTGACTGCTGAGGAACGCGCGAATTGTCTCAATCCTTTTGCTGCAGCAGCGGGGAAATGGAAAAAATCACATCCTTCACATCTTTTCAATATAAGAGGCAACTTCAACAATGTCGCAGACCAGTCTATAATTGAAGATGCTGATTACCTGATTGTTATCCTCGGCGGAAACAAGGGCGTGAATTCATACAAGACTATCCTTAGAAATTATAAAGGTCTCAGCGATGATTCCAAGGGCAAGCTTGTCTTCGAGACTCTCGTGCCGTCTTCGGACAATCCGAATCCTTTGGTCGATCTTCCATATACACTTGTGGAGAACCTTTTAACCAAAGACAGCTGGGGCAAGACCTATGACCCGTATACAATTCTCGGAATAGCCGTTTCAAATGCCCAGGATGACTACTTCAATGAGAACTGGTATGACAAGAATGATCTGGAGAAATCGCAGCCGATATATTACGGCACTTTCGTGAATATCCGTCGCGCAGCCGTTCTCTATAACACCACTAAAGAATGAAAGAGACAATGAAAAAGAATATTATTGCTGCATCATTTTCGCTGATTGCCCTCACTTCCTGCCTTGAGAACGGCGAATTTGAAAACAAGCTTTTCTATGATGCCGTCAGCACAAAATATGAAGTCAGAGTCGCTACGGACGAGAAGGTGGAGCAGATGACCGTGAATTTCTCTGTCGGAATGGCAATGCCTCTGGAGAATGATCTGCATGTGAAATTCGTGGAGTCTCCGGAACTCTTGGACACCTTCCGCGAGGCATATTATCTTCCTGACACAGAACTTCTTCCGGAGGGGCATTGCGACATAGAGGCTCTTTCTGCAACAATCAAGGCCGGTGCTGTCAGCAGTGGAAAAATAGCCCTTGATTTTACTAATCTCGGAGTTGATGAACTCGATTACGACAAGACTTATGTCCTGCCAGTGACTCTCAAGGCTGACGGGGTCGAGCTTCTGGACCGCTCAAAGACGATGTATTTTGTAGTGAAAGAGGCCTCTCTGGTCAATGTGGCAGCCAATCTTTCTGCTAATTATGCCTATCCGGAATGGGGAGAGTTCGATGAGGTCGCAGATATGAGCGCGTTCACTTTCGAAGCCCTCATCTGTCCCCAGAATTTCACCGCCAATGCAGAAATCAATACTCTCATGGGTATCGAAGACAATTTCCTTCTCCGTTACGGGGATGCTGGGCTGGATCCTAACCAGCTCCAGGTCGCTTTCGCAATTTATGACAGTGAGAACAAGCGTTTCCGCAACAACTATTCTTCGCCCATCCTCCAGGTCAAGGCAGATCGCTGGTATCATGTAGCCGTTACTTTTGACGGCACGGCCGGCAGTGCTGAAGGTGCTGATCTCAAGGTGTATTATGACGGCAAACTCAAGATTGCAGAAAAATGTGTGGGAACTGGAGATGACGGCACCGTGGCAATCAACAGCCGTAATTTCAAGGTGGCCCACAGCAACGAGATGGACGGCAAGCCGCGCTGCTTCTGGATTGGATATTCCTACGATGACAAGCGTCCGTTCAACGGACTCATTTCCGAAGTCCGTGTGTGGAAGAAGGCTCTCACAGAAGAAGAAATCAATGCTCCTTCCCACTTCTACAAGCTTTATCCGGACCCTGAAACCGGAGAATTCCCTGCAGAACTGGTGGCGTATTGGAAATTCGATGACGCAGAGGGAGACACAGCAAAGGATTACTCCATCTACGGCAACGATCTCAAGGGAAAGCAGGATTTTCTCTGGTATTCCGTTGAACTGCCCCAAAAATGACAACACTAATTCCTAATTAATAATTTTATGAAATTAAAATCATTTTTATTCGGTCTTTCTGCAGCTGTCTTGTCTGCAGTGACCTTTGCTTCCTGTCAGCCGGAGGAAAAAACGACACAGGATACTCTGTCCGTTTCCCCTGACAAGGCTATAACATTTGCTGCATCAGGCAACGAGGCTGTTCAGCTCACGGTGACAACTACTGCCGAGGACTGGACATTCAAGGTTCCTGCATGGATTGATGCTACACGTGAAGGCGATGTGCTCACTGTCAATGCAAAAGACAATGAGACTGAGGAGGAAAACCTTGGCCGTATCACGTTCGAGGCCGGAAATGCAGAGCCAGTGAATATCGCCGTAACTCAGGCATCTGCCAATGGCGGTTCTGATGTTCCGGGTGACAAGATTTCCGCTAAAGTGCTTGACGCTTCAGGTGTGAACGACGTGAATGTCGAATTCGCAAAGGAAACCAGCACTAACGTCGAGATTAAACTCTCTCTCGCCAAGGCTTCTACCGAAATCATTGAGATCCGTCTTGCTGTAGACGAGAAGTATATCGCCCAGTACGACTACTCTCATGGAACTACCAGCACTCTTCTTCCTGCGGAGGCTTATACCCTTTCTGTGGGTGGAACAAAACTTACCGTCAATGCGGGTGAGACAGAAGTTTCGTTGCCGTTTATGATCGATGGCGAATCACTTCCGTATAACACACAGTATCTACTTCCTTTGAAGGCTGAGGTCGTTTCCGGTAACGCTACGTTCGCAAAGACAGCTGATGCCCGTTTGAACTATGCCGTTGTGAGAAAGAGCCCGCGCTCAAGCAAGCAGCTCTGTGTTATGGAGTTCAACGATACCAACCCTCTCAACGTGCTTACTTACAAACTCGAAGACGGTTCATACTTCTTTGACGGACTTGTTCTCTTCTCCGGCAATATCTGCTGGTCAGATGACGACCAGAGGGTGATGTTCAACAAGAGACGCGGCGAGCCGGTAGCCAACGCCAATGTCGCTGCTCTCATCGCTGAAGCCGATGTATATCTCAAGCCTATCCATGATGCAGGTATCAAGATTTATATGGGCCTTATTTTTATGGTGATGGTAGC
>CABQAB010000013.1 GCA_902461985.1 uncultured Bacteroidales bacterium
CTGGATGTCCGGAGCCTCCTCCTGGCTGGACAGGCTTTCACTCAGAGCCGCGACCGGATTCACCGGCAACATAAACAATGGCGTAAGTCCCCAGCTCATACTCAACTACACAGACCAGACTTTCAGGGACATTTCCGGAGAGAGATACAACATCGGCAAATTCTACAGCGCACCGAATCCCAATCTCAGGTGGGAGAAGACCCAGGACTACAAGGTTTCGCTCGACTTCGCCATATTCAGGGAAAGGCTCAGCGCATCAGTCGAGGCATACCGGAGAAACAGCCAGGACGTGGTATATTCCACAAACATCCCGGCATACACAGGTTTCTCCTACCAGAAATACAATTCCGTCGACCTCTATAACCAGGGTATCGAATTCAGCATCAGCGGCGACATAGTCAGGACCGGAGATTTCAAACTCTCCGCTTCGCTCAATTTCGCATATAACCAGAATATGGTCACAAAGCTCAAGTCCGACAGCGAACTGAGCATCAACAGCCGCTACGTCGAAGGATATCCCTTGAACGCCATCTTCGCAGGCAGGGCCATAGGCATAGACCCGTATTCTGGACTTATACGCTTCCAGCAGAGGAGCGACGCGGTAATCAACAGCAAGGAGGACTACAACGAGGCGAACAACTACCGTTTCTATCTCGGCACGTCCGACCCTCCTTTCAACGGAGGTTTCAGTCTCAGAGCCTCATATAAATTCGTATCCCTTTCCATATCAGGAATATATATGGCAGGCAGCAAGACTTACGAAAGCACCAGCGCACCCGTTTCATATTCCAGTCTCAAGAACAAGGGAAACGATGCCAATGTGCCCCTTACCTGGTATAACGACCTCTACAAGAACCACTTGAACGTGACAACCGACCGCACTGACAGGTGGAAGAACGTAAACGACACAGGTACGAAATATCCACGCATATACGACCCGTGGGCAGGTGACGGACTCCACTACGCCACGGAGAACCCGACCTCCTCGAACATTGTCGGCGGCGCATATCTCAAAGACAACTCATTCCTCAGGATAAAGACGGTGATGCTGGTTTTCACTCTTCCGTCGAAGGTGCTGCGTAAGGCGCATATCTCCTCATGCCGGCTCAATGTCTGCGCCAACAACCTGTTTACACTCACAAGATACGAAGGGCTCGACCCTGAAGCGCCTGGCTCCATCTATCCCCAGAGCAAATCGGTGACCATGGGAGTAAGTTTAGGCTTCTAAGAAATCTTATTCAAATTGAACCAACTTATTTTTTAATGCTTACTAAAAGGAAACGGATATGAAAAAGAGTATATATATGGCTATGGGACTGCTGCTTATGCTCAGTTCATGCAAATCATTCTTAGACGTGAAGCCGAAGGGCAAAGTCCTGCCGGAGACAGACGAGGAATATCTTTCGGTGCTGAACGGAATGCTCTATCAGATTGACACATACGATGCCGGAGAAGGTACGGTTATCCCCGGACCTACGGAAATCGTGAACATGGAGGCAATCAGCGACAATCTGGATGCCAACCTTGAAGACTATATGGGCGGGGAGAAGAGCGGCCTGCCACTGTACGCAGGCAGCGAAATCAACCGCAGACAGAGTATGTGGAAGAACAATTACGAATACATACGCAACTGCAACATCATTCTCGAAGCCGTGCAGGACAGAGAAAGCGCACTTGCCAGGAAGATGACCGCCGCCTGCCTGGCCATCAAGGGTGTATGCTACTACAACCTTATGCGCGGGTTCTGCCTGCCGTACAAGCCTTCGACCGCGGCGAATACTCCCGGGCTGCCCTTAGTGAAGACTTTCGATCTGGAGGAAAGGCCCCAGCGCTCCAGTCTGAAGGAAACCGGCGAATATGTATGCGGGCTGCTGAGGGACGCCGCAGCCATGGGGCTGGAAGAGGAAGACTATATCTTCACTGACGACGTAGCTAATGCCTTTCTTGCAAAGGCCCTCTTCTGGATGCAGGACTGGGACGGATGCATTTCACTGTGCGGACCGCTTATGGACAAATACCCTCTCAGCGGAAGGGATGAGTATGAAAATATGATTCAGGAACTTAACAGGCAGACGGGTGAAATAATAGCGAAATCCTTCAAGGGAGGCAGCCCCACCAATTACAACTACACAAACGCCCGCAAGGCTGCCGGACGCCGCCCGATAAACAAAACTTTCATCGACCTTTTCGGCTCAGCTCCGGAGAAGGACATTCGGTATGCGGTCACGGTAGGTTCAAGAAGGATGAACAGGAAGATTATCTGCGGCAGGCTGCGCTCGTCCGAACTCTGCCTTATGGCTGCCGAAGCCTGTGCACACACGGGAGACGATGAAAATGCGCTGCGTCTGCTCAACGAATTGAGAAGCAAGAGAATAGAGGGGGCGGTTGATTACACGATGGAGACTTTGCCTGAAGTCAGGAAAGGTCTTATTGCAGAAGATGCATCAGGGCGGGAACTGACACCGCTGATGAGCGCCATTTTCGACGAGAGACGCAAGGAGCTGTTCCTGGAGGGCGACAGATGGTACGAACTCAAGCGTAACGGCAGCCCTCAGATGTACGTAATCAGCAATATGAGAAAATACACCACCTACAAATACCTCTACACCTTCCCTATCAACCGCTACGATGTGGAACTCGGAGGGCTTGTGCAGAACGAGGGGTACAGGTATTGATACCCGGTTTTTCAAAAATAACTTGGACAATTATGAAAAAAATCGGCATAAACGACATATTTACAAAAAAATACGCTACATTAGCGGCAGTGTTTGTATTTGTGGCAGCAGCATTCTTGGCTTCATCATGTCAGAGGTACGAGGAAGAACCTCCGAAATATGAAAAGAATTCTGACTATCTCATCCCGTCGTCCGAAACGCCTACGGCCGAGGAAAGGGCGGAAGTGAATGCAATCGTCAATGAATATCTGAGCCTGTATATGTAGTTTTATCTGCACGGGCAGGGGCACTTTTCATTGAAGGACGAAACGTTATGTGTAATTAAATATCTGTACTATGAAAAGCTTGAAAACATTTGCCGCAGCATGTGCGGCTGCTCTGGCTTTGGCAGCTTGCGAAAAGGAAAACGAACTGCCTACCGTATCATTTGAAAAATCAAACGAAGTCATCGACTCCGAACAGGAAGCCGCAGTGAAGGTGGTTCTCTCCCAGGCACCTGCAGCCGACCTGACCGTCAATTTCGAGGTAGTGGCGGCCGGCGACCTCAAGGATGCATATACAATCGGGGGGGGCGACGAGACCTCCTTAGTCATTAAAGCCGGAGAAACCGAGGGCACTGTCACCGTCAGGAACAACGGGACTTCACTCACCTCTTCCAACATCACCCTTCGTCTTGGCACTGTTGATGGTTACAAGACCGGCATCAATTCACAGATTGTAATTGCATTGGGAGCATCTGAACGAATCATATACACATTTGAAAAACCTAAAGTCCGCATTACCGCAAACTCAACCGTCAAAATCAACGTTATTTTAGCCGGAGAGACTTCAGGATACGACTTCAAAAGCAACAGCGAAATCTCTCTTCCTATACTTATCGGGGAAAGTACCGCTACAGAAAATACAGACTACACTCTCAGCACAAAAACAATTGTCTTCCCGGCAGGAAGCAACAAGGCTACTTTCACAATCACGGGCGGTGAAACAATCAGTGAACCATTTCCAACACTTTCTCTTGGCTTGAAGCCTGAGTCTGAGAAATTTATCGCAGGTGCTGTTCCCGCTGTAGCTGTCACATTTGACAAACTCAGCATATGGGATGATTTTACCGGAACATGGAATCTCACCGCCGATGCCCATTTGGAAGATGATACAGCGGGTACAATTAAAATGATGGAAGATGACTTAGGTACTGAATTTCCGTTCCCGGCAATTGCTGAAGGAGATTTCTTCACTATTGACTATGATGGCGAGACCGTCAATTTCGTTCCATCTTTCACGGGAGATCTTAAGAGATATTTCAGAACATGCACCCTTTCAAATCCTGTCCTTGCTACATTTACCCATCCTTTGTCGTATGGACAGCACAACGCGTATTCCGTAACGTTCAGCACCGTCAATTTCGATTTCGGGACGACAGATTCTGATTTGAAGGAAGTGGAAGTGTATATGGAACAGGACAAGGAAAATGCAAATACCCTTGATATTTTCCTTTTCCCAAAGACTTCTGATTCTGAAGGTTACAAGCAGAATTACAAGGTACATGCAGATTTCGGTGGAGCACTGAAATATGGAGACATTGTTATTGCAGAGAATGACTTCATGAATTCCGCATTCTGCCTCCACTACAGATTCACAAAGGCGGAATAACCGGAGTTTCCATAAACACGACCGGTCCGGAGGCACTGACCTCCGGACCGGTTTTGTTCATCTAATACTGCCACTTCCTGTCATTTCATCATCGAGTATTTTCGCGGGGTGGTGCCGAATGTTTTCTTGAACGAGGTGATGAAATAGGATGCAGTCTGGAAACCGCTCTGCTCCGCAATTTCAGTGACAGACAGATTACCCTCGCGCAGGAGGCTGCAGGCTTTTTCCATTCTTATAATCTTTATGAGTTCAATTGGACTTTTTCCTGTAATTGCCTTTACTTTCAGATGCAGATTTCCCCTTGACATGAACAACTGTTCTCGATGCTGGCAAGCACAGACGTGAGGAATGCCTCGTCCTGAGAACGGAGCTGATATTCCGGATCTATGAACCTGGCCATCCTCGCCCTGTGGATTTTATCCTCATACTCCCTGCTCATCTCCCGGATTCTGATTTCGTGTCTGAGGTTGATTTTACGGAGTATCATTATTCCTGCAGACGCCAGGATGGACAGCACTATCAAGCTGAAAACAATTTTTGCAAATACGGTCCTGTACCACACCGGCAGTACACGGACATTTATGGCAGCTGCTTCCGGATGCCATATTCCGTCGCTGTTGGCTGCCATCACCTTGAACACATAACTGCCCTTGTCCAGGTTGGAATAAGTCGCTTCCCTGTTCCTCGCCGCTATCCAATTGCTGTCGAAACCTTCGAGCATATATCTGAAACTATTGCCATGCTCCGAGATGAAATCAGGACAGGAGAATCTGAACGTGATGGAATTCTGATAATGTTTGAGAGTTATTTCTTTTGCGTACCTGATGCAGCAGGAAAGTATGCCCGTGTCGTCCACAGGCAGCACGTCCTTGTTGTTCAGCATGAATCCTGTCAGGACCGGGGCCACTGTGCTGGTATTGTTACGCATATCTTCCGGCCTGAAAAACACGACTCCCTTGATACCGCCAAAATACAATGTGCCATCTGGAGTTTTACAGTGCGCACCTGTCTTGAACTGGCTGCATTGAAGGGCATCTCCGACCGTATATATCCGCCTTTCGCCCGTAGCGGCATTGTAGCGGCAGAGATAATTGTCCGTACTTATCCAGAGATTGGCGTTATCGTCCTCTTCGATGCCCCTTATAGTGCTTCCCTGCAGTCCGCCGACCCTTGTAATCCCGCAAGCATCGCCCCACTTGAACGTGACAAGCCCGTCAGCTGTCCCTATCCATAGAGTGCCGTCTTCCGTCTGATGGACGCATTGGACCTGTATTATATCCTTGAGACAGGATGGGCTGATGTCTTCGAGAGAATTGTCTTCCCCGACACGATAGACCCTTAGGCTTTCTTTGGACCCCACCCATAGGTTTCCTGAGGAGTCTTCGAACAGCGTCAGTATTCTCGTCACCAGTTCTGAAAATGGTAGTTTCATTTTTGCATACGATCCGTCTTCAGGTGAAAACAGATATAACCCGATTAGTGTGCCGACCCAGAGTCTTCCCTGCTTAGCCTCACAGATGTCAATCACGTCCGCAGGACGGCTCAAGTGCGTGCATCGTCCCCTACCGATGTCGATGATAGTGAGTCCGTTCATTTCAGCCCCGACATACACGGTATTCCGGTCCTCGCTGAAATACAGACACCTCGCATTGTCGATGTCATAGCGAACTCTGGAGCCGCTTTCCGGATTGAACGCACTGAGCCCCTCATACCTGCTTCCAATCCACACCCTGCCGTCAGGAGCACAGCCCAGACAGGTCGTTACGCCCGTCCTCAGTTCGTCAGGACTGTCGTTGAATCTGACGCTGTTGAACCGGTCCTTGCCGCTGTTCCAATATTTGATTCCACCGTACTCCGTGCCTACCCACAACCCTCCGTCACAATCGAAAAAAAGGCATATGACGGTCTTGTCTACAGATGCCGAACTCCACGAGTCATAAATGCACTCCGAACCGCTATATGCAGTGAGTCCATCTGTCCATCCGGTCCAGATATAGCCATCTCTGTCTGTGGCAATCGTCATGACCTCACTTTCGGGTCTTTTCAGCATTTCCGCTATCTCGCCTGTCTTTACGTTGACTTTCAATATGCTGCTCCCGCTACTTACAAGGTATGAATCGTTTCCGGCAGGAACGACAGACCTGCCGAAACTGGAGATTTTCACCGGAGGATATTCCCTGACCAGGGTTTCGCCCGTCCAGCGCATGGTCTCCACCGTGCGGAACATGCCGCAGAGTACTATCCTGTCGCCGTCCCTGCAGGATGAATAGAAGCGGAAAGGACTTCCGTCAGGACAGAACTCTTCAACAGAGCCGGTTTCACTGTCATATATGAAAGACGCACTCCTCGTGGTCAGCAGATATCTTCCGTCGCAGATTTCAACCATGTCCTCTATGGAATGTACACCGCTCATTCTCAACCTCCTGAAACAGTCCGCCATCTTGTCATAAAGGCAAAGACCATTCGCAGTACAAACCCATATACCGTCTTTCGAGTCCCTGTAGACCTTGTTGATTATATTGCTTTGTATGCTCGTGGAATCCGATGTTTCGTTCCTGTAGATGCTGATATCGTATCCATCGTACCTGTCGAGCCCGTCATGGGTTCCCGCCCAGATGTTCCCGTCCCTGTCCTGCACTATGCTGACGACAGTATTATGCGAAAGTCCGTCCTCGGAAGAAAGTCTGGAGAAATGACACTCCATAGCTCTGCCGGACAAGCCGAAAGGTCGACTGAACAATATGCCGGAAACAAGAATCGCAACTGAATAAATCCTTCTCATACGCCAACGTTTCGACAAATCTAAATAATTTGCAGCAAAATCCCACATATTTGAAACGGCCTGATTACGAATGTTACAATATTAAAATTCGTATAGGAAATTTTATAACAAAAGTGAAATTGTTCTACCTCAACTGCTGACTATTTTTGCAACAATCAATTGGTTGAATAAAATGTCACTCAAACGAACTCTACTCCTGACCGCCGTCCTTCCGCTGATGCTCGGTTGCACCGGAACTCACGACAGCTCCTCTCTGTCTATACTATATTGGAACATCCAGAACGGAATGTGGGACGGACAGGAAGACAATTATGACAGATTTGTGGAATGGGTATCCTCAAGAAAGCCCGATGTCTGCGTGTGGGCCGAAGCCCAGACCATTTTCAAGACCGGCACCAATGTCAAGGCTGACAAACAGGAACGATACCTTACTGAAAACTGGGATGAGCTCGCCGCAAGATACGGTCACAACCACGTCTATATAGGCGGACACCGCGACAACTATCCCCAGGTCATCACCTCGCGCTACCCTATCGACAACATGCTGAGGATGACTGACGAGGTGAAAGACTCGACCGTTTCGCACGGGTCCGGCTGGGCGAGGATAAAAGTCAAAGGAAAGATATTCAACATCGTTACGGTGCATACATGGCCGCAGAGATTCTCCTTTGAATACAACAAGGCCGGACGGGATGAAAAAGCCGCGAGTGCGGCGAAGAATGAAGGGGATCTGTACAGACTCAAAGAAATGACCTATATATGTGACAGGACAGTGCTTTCTGATCCTGAAGCTGCCGGAAACCTGTGGATAATGCTTGGGGATTTCAATTCCATATCCCCTGCCGACAATGACCGTTATAACCTTCCTTCTGACAGCACGTGTTTCATGCTGCATGACTATATTATAAGAAATACTCCATATATCGATTCCGTGAGGGAACATTCCCTGCCGGATTTTGCATGGACGACATATCAGCATCTGCGTTATGACTATATGTACATGACACCTGCGCTGGATGCAATGATAAAGGATATAGGGGTGATATATGATGACTATACGCTTCCTGTGGAGGATGCTTCAATGGCAGGCTTCTGCCATCCTTCCGATCATCTTCCGATAGAAGTCGTGTTCGACCTGGAGCAATAGGCCGGCGGAAGATGGAAGCTGCCGTACAACTAAACTGATAACCAAAACATTATAAAATGAGACTGAAATCAATTGTACCATTGAACCTTGTTTCGCTGGTCTTTGCGTCATTCATCCTTACAATGTGCACTGACCCGGATGATGTCATGCAGAAACCGGATGACAAGGATTCCTCTTCGCTTCCGGGCGAAGGTGTCTATGCCGTCGGTGCTCCGATTGTGGCGAGGGACGGCAAAGTGAGATTCTATGTGTCGGTTCCTGAAGAAGCCTCGGCATCTTCATACTTCCGGGATGCCTTCAGACCCGAGTCTTCGGAGGTCGTGTTCGGTAACCGGAGATATCCCGTCATCACAGAAAACGGCTATAGTTTTGTGGATGTGGAGCAGACTGCCAGCGGTGTATATAATGCCGTGCTGGTTACTGAAGGGACTTCACTGTATACAGGTGATTCCAACTATGCTGATGTCATCCTTCCTTATGCACAGTTCTATCACAAGGCCACGGAGACAGCCGGAGCGATGCCCATGTATGCGTCATATAGTGAAGATACAGGCAATGTGCTGATATTCAGGTATTCATTCGCCATGGTGAACCTGCATATCAAGGGCTCTGTGAAAATCGCTTCCGTAAAGATTGAGGCTACTGACAAGGACCTGCTTCTGGCCGGAACGGGATTCTTTGCTCCGTCGGAAGACCGCTTCACTGTCATGTCAGGGAAGAATTATGTATCGCTCAACACTACTGCCAAAGGAGAATTTGTCGTGCCTGACGGAAATTCCGGAACTGATTTTCCGCTGTTCATCTCGTCAGGAAGCTACCCCGGCGGACTGGATGTCACAGTCTGCAGTTCGGATCATCTGATGATGAAAAGACATATTGACGTGACTTCACTCGATGCGGATGAACTTAAAGAATATGACTTTACATGGGCTCCGGACTCGGACCTGCTGTACTATGAGGGCTTTGACAACTTTGTCTGGGGCGGCGACGTGATGGGCGGCGGTTCCTCATACGGATGCAGACCGGATGCAAGTGAAGTCACTCCATCATCCGGCACAGCTCTGACTGGATATGAGCCGGCCTTGACTCCGGTGCAGTATGATTGTCCGGGAACGGGATTCATCCAGCCTGATGACTGGGCCATGGTTTCAGGAAGAAATGTTGCAGACGCACACAGGATGAGCGCGTCATACGTGGCAAGCCGGAATATCGGTGATTACAGACTGCTCTATCGTGTGGCTGAATATCCCGGGTATATAGGTGTCGGCACGTCAAACGAGGCCGGAGGAATCTTCAGGCCATCTGTCGCCGGGACCATAGAAGAAAATTCCGACATAAAGGTATCGTTCGACTGGAGTCCCGCTGTGTCCTTTGCCGACAATTTAGTGATGACTGTCGGACGTGGAGGACGTGTACGCAGCCTTACCATGGACGGAGTGGAAGCCGTTCCTGACGCTTCGACAGGATATGAAGGTATAGTCTACACCTATGCTTTGCCGAAGGATGCCGCAGAGACGCCTTCATCTTCGGCAGATGTAAAGCAATGGCATCATATTGAAGCATATGTAGAAAACGTCAATACCGCCACTGAAATAACGGTATCGACAGCTGCCTCCGACGCTACCGGGAAGCATGGATTCTATCTCGACAATTTCGAAATGCGCAAAGCCGCTGCCGTCACCAGGGGGACTCTCAGGGTGCTCTACTATAATATCCAGGAGGGAATGTGGTCAGACCAGCATAACAACTACGACAATTTCGTAAACTGGGTGAAAAGATACAATCCTGATGTCTGTATATGGTGCGAGGCGGAAACAGTCTACAAGGACAAGCAGTACACCGAGACCATACCTAAGAAAGACAGATACCTTCCTGCAAACTGGGCAGCCCTTGCACAGAGATATGGACATGGAAATGTAGCCCAGAGCGGTGACAATGACAACTATTCCCAGATGGTCACGTCCAAATATCCCATTACAGTCTTAGGGCAGTTTGTGGATACCGGAATATCAAAGCAGCCGATAAGTCATGGCGCGGGTCTTTTTTCAGTCACTGTGGGCGGCAGGACCATGAATATCCTGTCATGCCACATGTGGCCACAGTCGTATTGGCGGGGAACAGCAGAAGCAGACAGACCTGCCTCAACGGCAGAGAATGGAGGCGACAGATACCGGCAGTTCGAGATGCAGTGGCTGTGCGACAATGTCTATAATTCAGCGGAATATTCTTCCTGCAAGGACTGGATTATGGCAGGTGACATGAATTCAAGGTCCCGGGTGGACAATCACTACTATAAGTTAGCGGATTCCGATCCTCTGCTGTGGTGTCAGGACGCCCTGCTGAACAGCACCGACCTTGTGGACGTAATCGGTACAAGGTATCCGGGAGACTTCTATTCGTCTGTCCTGACCAACCAGGCACGTGTGGATTATGTCTATGTGTCCCCTTCCATGTATACGTTAGTTGCCAATGCCCAGATACTTATAGATGACTGGTGTGATACGGTACAAAGTCCGTATGTCACGGTCTACAGGGGACAGCCGTCCGACCATAAACCTATTCTTGTTGACTTCAAATATTGAATGCCATGAAACGATATTTGTATATTTTCATTGCAGCCATCTCGGCTCTGCTGTCTTCTGCAAGCCTTTCCGCGCAGCAGACAACGGTCAGAGGCTGTGTCAGGGATGCCGAGGGTTCTCCATTGGCGGGGGCTTCAGTTTTTGTCGAAGGCACGCTGAACGGTGCAGTGACAGACATTGACGGCAACTATTCAATAAATGCCGGAAGCAGCGACGTACTCCGGGCAGATTACCTTGGATTCGTGTCCGCAAGGGAAAAGGTGGGAAACAGAAAGACGGTGGATTTCACTCTGACGGAGGACAGGAACGTGCTGGACGACGTGGTTGTCATCGCATACGGTGCAGCAAAGAAATCCGACCTGACCGGTTCAGTCGCCAGCGTAAAGATGGAGGACATAAAGGATTCCCCTTCACTTTCTATCGACAACGCGCTTCAGGGCCGAATCGCAGGTGCCGACTTCATGTCTACGGACGGAGCTCCGGGTTCTACCACGACCATCCGTATACGCGGGACAAGGTCAATCACCGCTTCCAATGAGCCGCTTTTTGTCGTGGACGGTGTACTTGACGCCATCCATGACCTCAATGACCTTAACTCAGACGACATAGCTTCAGTGACTGTGCTCAAGGATGCCTCTTCCACTGCAATCTATGGTTCCCGTGGTGCCAACGGCGTCATAATTGTCACGACCAAGACTGGACGCAATGCAGGCGGAAAGCCGAATATCTCGTTCAGGGCTGACGTCGGGTTCGCACAATTACCGAAATCATTGGATATTATGGATGCTTCCGAATTTGCACGGTACAGGAATGACTATGCCTACTTCGGGAAAGATGCTTCACATTCATGGGTTACACCGGATACTCCCCTGTCATCTTCAGTATATGGCAATCCTTTAGCTTTGGGCGAAGGAACCAACTGGATAAAGGAAATTACCAGGACTGCAGTGACCCAGAACTATGGACTTTCATTGTCTGGAGGTGACTCCAAGTCTTCATATTTCGTGTCCCTCGGCTACAATGACACCCAGGGCATCATCGACGGAAGCGGGCAGGACCGGATGACAGGACGTGTGAAAATATCCCGCCAGTTCTTCAAATGGCTGAGCCTCACATATAGCGGGTCCTACACCTACCGTCATGTTGACGAGAATAAGGCTTCAATCGGAGGAACGTCCTGGTGGAGTGCAGCACAATATCTTTCTCCTATGATAAAGCCGACAGATTCAGAGAACCCTCTGTACAACCTCGGACAGAAAATCAATACGCCCCGGAGCATGATAGATCTCGTTGACCATGAGACTAAAAGACATAGCATGAACCATTCTGCTACAATAGCACTGACTCCGTTCAAGGATTTCAGCATCAACAGCATATTCTCATACTATCTCTACAAAAGGGGAACTTTCCGTTACCAGCCTGGAAGTCTTCCTGCAAAGGCGGAAGGAGAGGGAGGACAGGCGAACAGGGCTGAATACGGGGAATGGTCGCTTAACAACGAGACCACTGTGAAATATGACCTCAAGAAAGATAAGCATAGTTTTGTACCTCTGCTCGGTTTCTCGTTCTATCGCTTCAATTCCGACAATTTCTCCCTCGAAGGCAGAGGATATATGGACGATGCAGTGAAATGGAACAATATGAATGCGGTCCTGGACAAGGAGACATATTCCGCTTCCACATCAAGGACGGACAAGACCAAAATGTCCTTTTTCGCGAGGGTGGACTACAACTATGATTCCCGTTACTATCTGACTGCCACAGGGCGTTATGACGGGGCCTCCAATTTCGCTGCGGACAACAAATGGGCGTTCTTCCCTTCTGCTGCATTCAGATGGAATATCTCCAACGAACATTTCATGAAAAGTGCAAAATGGATTGACGACCTGTCACTGAGACTTAGTGTGGGAGTCACAGGAAACGATTCCATAAGTCCGTACCAGTCATTAGCTGCATTGTCAAGCACTACAGGAGGTTATCTTTTCGATGGAAGCCAGCCTGTGGCATTCTACAAGAGCCGTCTTGACCAGCCGGAACTGACCTGGGAGAAAACCACATCCTACAATGCAGGCATTGACTGGTCCATGTTCAACGGCAGGCTGTCCCTGACTGCAGATGCCTACTATTCATACACTACAGACCTTCTGCTGTCCGTGCAGGTAGCCAACCAGACAGGATATACGAGCCATCTCTGCAACTTGGGCAAGGTTTCCAACAAGGGAGTGGAACTGACTGTCGAATCCATAAACATTGATACCAGAAACTTTTCATGGACGACAGCCCTTACCTTCTCGCATAATGAGCAGAAAGTCCTGGACATCGGAAGCGAGGATTTTGTCCCTACACTTACTTCTCCGGGCAACAACGGCTATATGATGTACGGCTATGTCAAGGACTACCCTCTGAATTCCCTGTGGGGATTCAAATACAGAGGTGTATGGAACGGTGACGGACAGAGGGAGCGCAACGAGGTCACAAGATCATACGTCGGCATCAACTCCAAAAACGAGGACGGGACACCGAAATACCTTGACATCAACCATGACGGGGTTCTCAATCAGGATGACCTTGTATATCAAGGCAGTGCAGACCCGGTACTCTATGGCGGAATACAGAATACGTTCAGTTGGAAAGGACTGCGCTTAGGAATCTATTTCGCATATTCCATTGGCGGGAAAATCTATAATTACGGAGAATTCTATATGTCCGGAGGAATGTTCACCAACCAGTACCGGTATATGCTGAACGGCTGGCATCCGGAAAGGAATCCGCAATCAGATATACCGAGAGCCGGTTATACGGACGTCTCCCTGCCGAGCGATTTCCTGATACATGATGCCTCGTACCTCAGGCTGAAGAGCCTTTCTTTGGGGTACACCCTCGACCTGTCCGGGACACGCTCACATCTGAGGGACATGACCTTCACTTTCGCTGCGGACAATGTGTTTCTGTGGAAGAACTACAACGGTTTCGACCCTGACGTATCAAGTTCAGGAACCTCGTCCACATTGCGAAGGGTGGACCTCGGTGCATATCCAAAGGCACGTACATTCACCTTCAGTGTTCAGATAAGATATTAAAAATCAGGATTATGAAGATAATGAACAAAATACTCGATTCAATGGTGGCGGCAGCGCTTGCATGCTCATGCGCCCTTAATGAAGACACATCTTCCATTTCCACTCCTGACAATTATTTCAGAAGCTATACTGAATGCCAGTCTGTAGTGAACGGATGCTATATACCTGTCAAGAACATATATACTTATCCATATTTTCTTGCCACAGAATGTGCGACGGACATAATGTACTGTCCGTCAGGAACATTTGATGCGCAGTTGGACATCAGCCCTGTAAAGCCCCGTTTCGGTGCCACGGTCTGGCAGCAGTGCTATCTCGGAATCCAGAGATGCAATTTTGCCGTAGAGGGAATCGGGACGAGCGACAAGATTACGGAAGAGGAGAAAAATGAACTCCTGTGCGAGGCCAAGTCCCTGAGGGCCTTCTACTACTGGACCCTCACTTCGTTTTTCGGGGACGTGCCTTTCTATTTCGATGAAATTTCCGATAACGGCGTATTAGAGAAGGTAGCGAAATTGCCGAGGATGGATGCGGACCAGACAAGGGACAGATGTATAGAGGACCTGCTGGAGATAGCTCCATTGGTGCCGCAGACACGTACGTCCGACAATAAGGGACAGAGGGTCGGAGCCGCGATGGCATGGATGCTTATAGCCAAGATGGCATCATGGAACAAGGAATGGGACACCGTGATAGAAGCCTGCAGAGCGTTGGAGGGAATCTATGGGGACCTCTCGGAATATGACCTTCAGACCAACCTGTGGTTCCGCAACAAGAACACTCCTGAGTCCATCTTTGAAGTACAGCACTCCTATACTGAAGGAGGTCTTGCCTATACGTCCAATGTGGCCTGCATCTGCACACCTATCCGAAGGGAAGGCAGTGTTTATGACGGTATAGAAATACCGGAACTCGGCTCACAGGCAATTACATGGTCATCCGCACGTCCCAATGTCTATTTCTGCCAGGGCCTGCAGCCGAGACGCAGCGTGGACAAACGCAAGGACAGCAACTATGCCTGGGAATACAATGGTGAAGTGTTCGCTTCCCTCGTGAATGCCACCCGTCCATGGATGGGGCCTAAATTCTGGTGTCCGGGAATGAGGACGAGCCAGGACTACAACAACTACAAAGTATTCCGCTATGCCGATGCCATGCTGCTGATGGCTGAAGCGTATTGCGAAAAGCAGGATTCTGAAAAGTCAGTGGAATATCTGAACAAGACGAGGCTGCGTGCCGGCCTGAATGCCTATACATTCAGGACATACGACAGGCTGCGCGAGGAAATCCGGAATGAGAGCGCACGCGAAAAGTTCGGTGAGTTCCAGAGGAAATTCGACCTTGTAAGATGGGGTATATGGTATACGGCGGTCATGGAGAACAGCGACTATGTAACTCTGACCGGCAATGCCCTTCCATGCCACAGATACTACCCTATTCCTGACACCCAGGTGGTTTATTCGGGTTACAGCCTCGACAACAAGGAATATGCAGAATACGGACTTTAGTATATAGGACAATATGAAACATATCATATCAATACTTGCATTCGCTGCCCTGATGCTCGCATCCTGTGACAGGGCATTTGAACTGGACCTGCCTCTTGCCGTGGATTCACACCGGCTTTCCATAGGACAGGAAGAGGGCTCTACACATATTTTAGTATATGCTGACGGTCCCTGGACCGCATCGTTTGATACAGACCTTACGTGGGCGACCCTTGACAGGACCTCCGGAGACGGAAATTCTGAAGTTGTCTTCTCCTATTCAGAAAACTTCGGGATAGCTCGCCAGGCAAGAATAGTACTCGCCAAAAATGATTTGAGAGACACCGTCTATATCACCCAGAGCGGCCCGGTAATTTCCCCGGTCTACAAATTTGACTCGGCTTCCCATAATCTCGCTGTAGGCGGAGGAACAGCGGTCTTCTATGTCTCAGGCAACCTTGAACATAGTCTTGATGCCATAAGGGTCGCAGCCGTGTATGAAAAGGACGGCAAGCCAGTGCCGGTGACCGGAAATGACACCGACCCTGACCACTGGATAACTTCCGCACAGCCTTTTGCAGACCATTTAGTGCTGGAGATTGACTACAATGTGACGAAAACTGCCCGCAGTGCGGATATAGTGGTGACAATCGACGACCCTACCGGACGCACGATGAGGTCAATCATGAGCTTGACCCAGACCGCCGACAAGCCTGCCCTGCAATTCGCTTCCATTTCGGGCACATACGGCAAGGATGCCGCTACGGCTGTCGCAAAATGCACAAGGAACAATGTCTATGCTTATGAGGCAGATACGATTATCCAGCTTCCGGCAGATGCGGACTGGCTGTCCGATGTGCGCCTTACAAGCGAAGGACTTGAATTCACCATGGAGGAAAACCTTGGCGGAAAGCTCCGTTCTGCGACTGTAAATGTCACATACATAGACAGTTTCGCTACAGTGGTAAAGGCTGGATATACCGTTGTCCAGAAGGCTGAATAAATGTTTAAAAAGAATATGCGATGAAAACAAGAATACTATTGATGACGATACTGACATTGTCGCTGACAGGGTGCGGGATGGATTCTATGGATGAGATACGACTTGTCGAGCTCGGCACTCCGGAAAAGTCCTTCGTGCTGGAGGCTGACGGCGGGATTGTGGATATGCCTGTGTATTCCAACAGCCCTTATCACATAGAGGAACTTGATGAATCTCCATGGT
>CABQAB010000014.1 GCA_902461985.1 uncultured Bacteroidales bacterium
AACTATTTTATCCGCTCTCGGCTGGATAGAAGTTGAATCGGCACCGTTGGCTGCGGATGAACCATAAAGCGCGGCAGCGGCCGCTCCGGTGAGGACTGTCATGGACTCTATGTCCTCAGGGTTGATGTCGGCGACAGGGTCCATAGATCCGCGGGAATCGAACTCAGTGCCGCCTTCGCGGGCCGAAGTGTACATAGGGACACCATCGATGACATAAAGCGCGTTAGAGGATTTGGAGATGGATTTCTGTCCCCTCATCACTACTTTTGACGCCCCTCCGACTCCTGAAGAAGATGCGTTGATGACCAGGCCGGCAACCTTTCCGTTAAGAGAATTGACGAAGTTGGCGTCTTTGTTGGAAAGCAGTTCGTCAGCCTTGACCTCCTGGACATTATAGCTCAGGGCTTTCTCGGAACGTTTGATACCGAGTGCCGTAACGACCGTACCTTCCAGGACAGTAGCCTCGTCTTCAAGGGAAAGGTCGAAGACCCTCCTTGTGCCCATAGTGAGTTCTTTAGTCTTGTAGCCAAGACATGAAAACTCGAGCACCACGGGTTTTCCCATCTGGTTTGCAGGAACTTCAAACTCAAAACATCCGTCAAGGTCTGCACTCACTCCGATGATCGTGCCCTTGATCAGCACTGCCGCACCGATAAGGGGCTCACCGTAGATGTCAGTGAGTTTTCCTGATACTTTTGCTGATGTCTCCCGGGAAATATAGATGTAATTTCCCTCGATTCTGTAAGAAATGCCGTACGGAGTGAAAAGTGTCCTGCAGACATTCCCGATTGTTTCGTCAGTCACATCAAGACTGATCTTTGTCTCTTTCGGGTCTACTCCTGTGTTGAAGAAAAGGTACTGGCTCTGGCTCTCAATGCCCTCCAATGCCTTTTCAAGGCTTGCATTGTCTAACTTTAGGGTGATTCTGCTATCCTGGGCGGAAGCATACCCCCCCCCATGAGATGAAACAGAGAATCACAATAACAAGTCTGACATACTGCAGAAGATTTTTATAATTCATAAATGTGAACGTTATTAGTGATTAGAGTCTGTTCTATTGCATTATATCCAGCGGAACCTCAGATTCCACAGGAGTGGTCAGCGTATATGAATGGTGTCGTAGTCTTTGACAAAATCGAAATCAGCCACTCCCTGCAGCACAGTGAGCGCCGAGACAACTCCGTCGCTGACACGCAGCTTTCCGTTCAGATATTTCAGCTCAGGCATATCCTTCCTGTCAATGACAATCCTGACCCCGAAAGTCTTTTCGAGCTTGTGCATCAACTCGGCGAAATCCTGTGTATCTATATTCAGAATACCGTCTTTCCAGCTGATTGCTGAACTTATATTGATATTGTCGAGTTTCAGGGCATTGCCGCTGAGACTGACGGTCTGGTTCGGTTTCATTATCATTGATTTTCCCATGCCGAGACGGTCGGTGAGTTTGACCGAGCCTTCCACGAGCGAAACGGAAAACAGATTTTCACTCTCGTCTGCATTGACATTGAACTCCGTTCCCAGGACTTCGATGTCTGATGCAAAAGTGCTGACCACAAAAGGCCTCTCTGCATCGTGCTCAACATCAAAATAGGCCTCTCCACTGAGGGTCACCCTCCTCGAATCATCCGCAAAGACATTGGGGTAGCTGATGGAGGCGCCTGAATTGAGGCGGACTGAAGTGCCGTCTCCGAGCGTAAGGTCTATTCTCTGTCCCGGAGCCGCCGCAATAGTGGTGAGATTGTCGGCAAGAGCATCGATTGCGCTTTGTTTCGCGAAGCGGGATGCCCCGAAGAATATAGCCACGGCGGCAGCGACATTGCCGAGAATAAGCGCCGAGCGGCGAAGCAGAGTCCTTCTTCGCGCGATTTTCCCGGAAAGTCTCGGCTTGCCCTGGACCATCTCAAGAGGCGCATTGATAAGATATGTCTCATAAAAATCGAGAAGGTAGCCGAAGCGCTGCTTCTGGGCATCAGTGACATTCCCGGCAAACCATTTTACGAGGATATCATTCTCCTCATCCGTAGTCTTGCAGGCGAAATAGCGGAGAATGAGGTCGTCTGATACAGTATTATTATGGCAGTTATGTTCCATAGTCTCTGGATTTGATGAACATTCTTCATAATAAAGAGACACAAGGGTCGGAAATTAGTAGCGGAAATACCATAAATTTGCTAAATTTGCTTTTCCGGAAAACATTGGAGACATTCTGTAATGCCTGACAACGCAAAACATACGGTTTCGAGAGAAGATCTGATGTCTTTGGCATTGGAAAAGGAGCGTTATGTAAAGTTGGCGCAGATCTATGTCCGGGATCAAAGTGACGCGGAGGACATTTTCCATGATTGCCTGCTTTATATTTACGACAGAATGGACAGGCTCATGGTTTCCGACCTCAAGTCCTATTTCAGCATTACCGTCAAGAACCGCTGTCTGCGCCATCTCAAGGAAAAAAGCAGAAAAGCCCCGGTAGACAACACGGAACTTGGCGGGTATCTCGTCTCGCGCCTGGAAGAAAACAACGAGGGCAGGCTTGCCTGCGGAGCCGACTTTCCGGCATTGTTCAGACACTGCGCCAAAAGGCTGCCGCAGCTGACCATGGACGTTTTCGAGGCCAAGAGGCTGGAACACCTGTCCTACAAGGAAATCAGCAAGATTTTCGGCATCACTGAAAACCGCATCAATTTCGAAATCAAAAGAGCCCTGAAAGTGTTCCGCGAAGAATTCCGGGAGTACGGTCTGGATTTCTGAACTGCGATTCCACCTTGCCATGCTCCGGATAAAACTTGCACTTTACTGATTCCCAAACAAGTTAAAGGGGCTGCGCCGGAATCCGGCACAGCCCCTGAATGTTCAAAGATTATACTGCTGTTATTGAAGGACCGTCTTGAAATTCACGTTCTCAAGAACGGTATTGACATACTCGCTTCCTGCAGTAGCATCGTGTCCGTTTCCGGAAGCGTCCCTGAAGGTGTAGCTGCCGTCCTCGTTCGGAGCGTCATCCATAGGCCAGAATGCTATGAGATCCGGGCTCTTCGCATTGATAGGAAGATACATATAGTCCTTTATCTCCTTCTGTGTCCTTGCAATCTTCCAGAAGCGCACCTGGCTCATGGCACATTTATCCACGAAGTACCCTCCGCCAGCTCCGAAGAATTCCATGCCGTCGATATAGGTCACCCCCGCAGCAGGGTAGGTAACACCGCCTTCAGCAGTCTTCTCGCCGTTGAGGTAAATCGTAGCTTTCGATTCAGCCTTGCTGCAGACAATCGCCACATGGTACCAGTTGCCGGCTACCAGATCCTTTGCGGTGGAGATGTCGTTGTTCTGGAGGATTTTGGCCTGCAGATAGTTCCACGGCGCATTGGCATCTCCGAACCTGACATAGATTTCGCATCCCTTGGAATTGTTGCCGCTCGTGAATATGGCCTGGTTGTTCCTGTTATAGCCATCCATCCTTGTCCATGCTTCAATAGTCCAGTCTTCGGTCTCCACTCCCCACGCGGACTCAGGCTGGGCCTTGAAGCCTGCATTCTCATAATATGACTCCTGGAACACAGGGACATTTGTAATGATAGGCGCGGCAAAGATATAGATGTACTTGTTCACCGAATTGGAAATCAGTATGTCGGCATTGTCAGCATCAGCCACACGGACTGCAAGTGCATACGTGGCATCACTTCCGAGTGTGGTCTCGATGTGGGCGAGGTAAACCGCGCTCACTTCGCCGGCAGGAATTACGACTGAAGCATCTGTCGGCAGGTCTTCCACCGGGATATGCACATATTCGGTCCCGTTGTTCTTGTTGTAAGTCTCAAGGATTGCCGGGTCAAACACGAGATTGACCTTTAAATCCTCGCTTGCTTTCTGGGCGATACGGACGGTGACCGGAATGTCAAAAACGTTTCCGTCAACCTCCATCGTCGCTGATTCCCCCTGTTCTGCGTCAGGCAGGTACAGAATATTGTCAACCACGCCGTAATCGGCATTGTTACATGCCGCCACAGAGAGAACTGCGGTCAATATGTATAAAATACGTTTCATAATTACTCTTCTTTGTTGTTTTGACGATCTCTCCAGATGCTGTAAATGTTAGTAATCATCTGAGGAAGGAAATTGTAACTCTGTTTGCCTCTGTCGTAGTCGAAGCCCACACGGTAAAGTCCGCATCCTCCTATCTGCTGGTCTGCGGCATCATGGATATATTGGGACTGTACGAGACAGCCGCCGCCTGTGCTGGCGTTAGACTCGAAGTCCTCTGCGAGGATTATCCTCTTAACGACTTCTGCATCGGAAATTTCATCTGTAGAGAACTCTTTGATTTCATCAATGGCACCCTTGACACGGTTCCGGCAATCTTCCTTTGTC
This sequence comes from uncultured Bacteroidales bacterium, assembly GCA_902461985.1. Taxonomy (GTDB): domain Bacteria; phylum Bacteroidota; class Bacteroidia; order Bacteroidales; family UBA932; genus Cryptobacteroides. The sequence continues at coordinate 4,366 of CABQAB010000014.1, forward strand.
GTAGCATGGTAAGCCTGAAGAATGAAATAGTCGAAATACCTGGTCTCCATACCGCACATCCTGTACCAGCCAATGGCACCGTCGATGAGGAAAAGAAGCCTTCTCTCCGGCATAGGACGGCCGCCACGGTCGCGTGTAGGGTCCATGGCATATCTGCCGAACCAGTAGGACATCTCCTCTACAAAGATCTGGCACTGTGTCTCGTTGTACCAGAGCTGAGCATCGTATGCATCACCCATGCCGAAGCCCGGCTCGAAGTCCCAGTCGTAGCCATCGTAACCGGTCTCGATACAGGCATGGTACAAATCCTCGGCATACTGCCTGAGATAAGGTCTTACTTCCTCCTCATTTGTATTGTATGCCTCTTTAGCGTAGTACCTGTAATTGCCGTTCTCGTCATACCAGTGAGGATAACGGCTGCGTGGCATACCTTCACCAGGGAAACGTGAGAACATGGTATACACGAGTTTAGTCCCCTTCACTCTCTGAAGGATATCCATATCGTATTTCCTGCTCTCGGAAAGGTCGAATTTGGTGGTGTCGGCACCGTGCAGGCCCCAGTTAGAGGCGATTGTCACGGAATCAGGAAGGGCCCTGAGACTTTCGGAACCGGTGTTGGATGCGCCGCTCCAGCTGTCGAACCAGACGAATACCTGCGGCAGTTCCGGAGTCTCTTTCCACTTGCGGAGTGAAGCGAAATACTCCTGGTCAGCAGGAGACTGGATATTCTCGTTGTAATGCCTGTCCTCATCTCCGAAGACCGGTTCCGGGGTCACCCAGTCGCTGCAGGCGGTCAGAGCTGCGAATGACAGGCCCAGACCTATAGTTTTCAATATATTGCTTTTCATTTCCATACTTTTAATCAGTCTTTTTTGGCCCAGTCAAGATCCTTTCCGAATGAATCCTCTCCTCCGAACCATGTGTCAATGGCTTTCTGCCAGTTGGCAGGGTTGTTATACCTCTCGCTGTCAGGATACTTCAGCCTTCTCATCATACGGGTGGCGTTGACTTCCGTTCCGGCGAGGTGCTGGGTGGTAATCATCGCAGGATAGCCCGTACGGCGGAAATCACACCATGATTCAAGTCCCATCGGATACAATGCAATGTATTTCTGGGTCAGAATCTTCTGAAGCTTGGTCTCCAAATCATCACTGGCATCCATTGAGACGGCCGGTGCCTCAAGAGTGGCGTTGTCGCACAAAACATCATTATAATTGAACGTTCCTCCCGGCTGGTCCATATAGTTCGACAAAGCCGCACCCCACTGGTCATGGGAAATCCTGATTCCGGCATTGTAATAGGAAACCGCATCGCCTGAAATCAGACCACGTGCAGCCGCTTCCGCCATAAGGAAATATGACTCAGCCGCATAATATACGGGGAGTGGAGAAGTCTGCGTAAGCTTAGGAGTCGAGAACGGCGGCTTCTGACCGGGATAATACCCGAGACGCATTCCTGCGAAATCGCCCCAGTCGTCCTTGTTGAAATAATACTGACGGCGGAGATCGTAATAGCCGTTCATATAAGTCGTGATAGTTGCATTGACCACGAGGTCACCCCAGCTTATAGCAGCCTTATAGACAGGATTGTCGTTCGTAGGCAACATTCCGTTGTCATTGTTTTCGAGTATCATGCCGTTAGCCATTGCCTCCGCCATGGCAGTCTTTGCAAAGTCCTCGTCCATGGAACTCATTCTGAGAGCAAGCCTGAATTTCACTGAATTGGCGAATTTGCGCCATTTCGCGAAATCTCCATGATACATGATGTCATAGTCAGCAAGCGCCTCGGAAGTACCCGAATAGCCTTCGAGAGAAGTGATGGCTTTCGAAAGGTCGTCTATGAATCTCGGATAAAGCTCTGCCAGACCGTCATATTCGACCTCGAACTCACCGCCGCCGATCTTTGAATAAGGAATAGGGCCGTAAGTATCCGCAACCTTGTGCATTATCGCGACTCTGAGAACCTGGGAAATCAATGCGACAGGGCCTTCTCCGTTCGTTTCTTCCACAACTTTGAAATAGTTGGAATAGAAAGCTGAAACCTTGTCGATATAAGGGCTCTGGTACATTGAGTTCTGAGGATTGAAGCTGGCAACCTGATGGTCAGCTCCGCCGTGGTTTGAGAACGGGTTGGGTGCTGCATAATAGCCGCCGAGCTGGCCATAGACAAGCTGGTCAGTCATCTGTGAGTTGTTCTCCTGCTGAGGCTGGAGAAGATAGATCATTGCAGGAAGCAACGTACCAACTCTTTCCACTGAGTTCATATCCTCCGGATTGAGGTCTGAAGGATGTGTGTTAAGTTTCTCGAAGTTTTTCGTACAGGCAACTGTGAAAAGTGAACCTGCAGCAACGACAGCGAGAATTTTTGTTATATTTTTCATGATTGAATACATGTCGCCACAGTTTTAGAAATTGATTTTCACATTAAAGCCAAGATTTCTGAGACTCGGAGTCATGAAAAGATCCACTCCGGAGTAGAATGTATCGGATGCGGAAGACACAAGCTCAGGGTCGAAAGGGGCCTTGCAGTAAATCATCCAGAGGTTGTTTGCAACAAAACCGAGAGTGATGTCGCACACGTTCCTGAGATATTTCCTGTTGATGGTGTATTCGAGGCTGAGTTCCTGCAGGCGGATGTTGGTAGCATCATACACATAGTAGTCCGACTCGCCGCCGTTGGCTCCTATGGTGTGGAGATAGTCATAGGCTGAAACCATCGTGCCTCCCATCATGACGCCGCCGGCCTCTCTCAAGCGGGCGCTTGTCTCAGAAACGCCGTGGTAGTCCATGTATGCCTGAGTGCTTGAAACCACATTGCCGCCGATACGGGCCGTGAAGAGGAAATTGAGTCTCAAGCCTTTCCAGTTGAATGAGTTGCGCCATCCGAGGTTGGCCTTTGCAAAAAGGGAACCCACTTTCCTGTACTCGGTGTCGGTCATTGACGGAACACCGTTGTCATCCAGCTGGATTTTGCCGTAGCGGTCACGCTGGAAGTCCCTGTGAACATACATGTCTCCCATAGAACCGCCTTCCACGAGACGTACAGTAACGCCGCCGAGTCCGGCCTTGTCCACATACGGCATGGAAATAGGCTCTCCAGTGACCGGATTTGTCACGCCTTCAACGAGGCTGAGTACCTTGTTTCTGTTGACGGAAGCCGTGAAATTGGTTGACCAGCCGAAATCACCCCATTTGTTGTCATACCCGATGGCACCTTCAAAGCCCTGGTTCTGTATATTGCCGGCCTGTACATAAACGGCCTTGTAACCGGAACCTTCAGAAAGCGGAGCCTCGAAAGTCTGGTTGAGGGTGCTTGAGTTGTAGTACGTCAAATCCAGGCTCAATGTGTTGTCGAGGAATTTCATGTTGAGACCAGCCTCGTACGAACGGGTAAGCTCAGGCCTGAGGTCATAGTTCGGATAGATTTCCTGGGCCTTGTAGGCATTGTTCTGCGGGTCATACTCGTATCTCAGCTTCGTCATATAAGGGTCGTATGAGTTACCGACCTGGGTGTAGGAGAAACGCGCCTTGAGGAACGGGAACCAGTCCGGCATCTTGAACATCTCGTGGAAAAGCGCGGACACACCCACCGAAGGATATACGAAAGGCTTCTTGCCGTAGGAAGAGTATGCGAGAGCCGAATCCCAGTCGGAACGCACGGTTGCGCTGAGGAACACCATGCTCTTCCAGGAGAATTCCGCATTGGCGAAGATTGACTGGGTCTGGCGTGCAAGACCGTCCTTGTCGACTTTGTAATAACCGCTTCCGACTATATTCTCAAGAGTGAAGAAGTTCGTCACATCCCTGAGGTCACCTTCGGTGCTTGTGTATTCCATTCTTGTATCCTTGATGGAAGCACCGAGGTTCAGCATCATGTTGAAACCGCCCCATGTCTTGTTGAAGTTGGCAAGCACGTCCGCATAAATCTGCCTGTCAAGCGTAGCGTCTTCCTTGTAACGTCCCTTAGGACCTGCAAGAGTGGCACGGGTGCCGGCATGCATCTTCTTGGTGAACTTGTTCTCGGAATTGTCCATGCTGACACGGCCCTGGATGTTCAGCCAGTCTGTGATGGTGTACTTCAGGTTCGCGGAGAGCATATATCTGTGCTTGACGTTCTCGCGGTTCATATTGTACATTGTCCAGTACGGGTTGTTCTCGTCCAGACCGAAGTTGAAAGGCCAGTACTGTTCATTGCGCTCGAGCACAGGATTCCAACGCTCGTAAGCCCTGATGTCATTGAAGTCATTTCCGCGCGGGAAGAGATACAGGGAAGTCAGAGGGTTGTAGTAAGTACCGGAAGACACCATGTTCCTGTCGTTCTGGATGATGTAGTTCGCGCTCAGATCGAGGACGAATTTGTCATCGAGGAAAGAAGTGGTGTTGCGGAAGTTGAAGTTGTAACGGTTGTAGTCGTTGTTCGGAAGAATGCCGTCCGCGTTGGTTGATGCGAATGAGATGTAAGTCTGGTTCTTCTCCGAACCTGCCGAAAGGGACAGCGAGTTGGTTACCGTGCTTCCAGTATTGAAGAAATTGGCAGGGTCATAATCGAAGCTGTTGAGCTGGTTCCATTTCGTCCTGTCTGTACCCGAACTTGCGTACTTGGTCTGGAAACGCGGCATCATCAGCGGGTCGCTGAAAGTGGTGTTGTTGCTGTACGAAAGGGAAACTTTTCCAGCCTTTCCTTTCTTGGTGGTGATGAGAACGACACCGTTCGCGCCTTCATAACCGTAAAGGGCCGCTGCAGAAGGGCCGGTCAGGAGAGATATGCTTTCGATATCCTCGGGGTTGATGTCGGCGGAAGCCTGAGTGCCCGGCTGGTCAGTCATGGCTCCGTTGCCGCCCTTGGTAGCAGGGTTGTACATCGGCACACCGTCTATGACATAAAGGGCATTGTTGTTCTGCGAGATTGATTTCGCACCACGCATCACGACCTTCACGGCTCCGCCGGGTCCGGAAGCACTGTTGTTGATCTGCACGCCGGCAGCCTTGCCGACGAGGGCGTTCATGAAGTTGGAACTCTTGACAGTCTGAAGTTCTTCTCCTCCGACCTGCTGGACATTGTAGGTCAAGGCCTTCTCTGATCTCTTGATACCGAGAGCAGTGACCACGACTTCATCGAGGAACTCGGTGGAGGCATTCAGCGTAACGTCAAGCCGGGGCTGTCCATCATAGACCACCTCAAGATCGTCATAGCCCAAAAGGGAGAAAAGAATGATGTCGCCGGCCTTTACTCCTGAAAGAGTATAATCACCGTCAATGCCGGTAGAGACACCTCCGACACCGCCTTTGACCATGACAGCGGCACCAATGACCGCACCTTGATCATCAGAAACGGTTCCGCTTACTGCCCCCCCCCGATTCAGGGACCTGGGCAAACAACGGAACGCCATACCATTCAATGCTGCCAGCACAACTATTGCGAGACAGCACTTGAACAATGAGAATTTTTTCATTGTTTTAACCATGTAGTTAGATTTAATAAATTATTGGTGGCCATTGTGTAACAGCCACTCACTATTAAGAGACACAAGGGCCGGAAATTAGTAGTGTAATTTCATAATTTTTTTCTTCCGGCAATCACATGCACTACAGGGCTATATGTCATGGGGTTCCGGGGAGGTTCCGTCCGGCAGTCCGAGAAGGCGGCGGATGAACTTGACGTTACGGAAAAAACGGCCTGCAACCACACGCACCACCGTATATGCCGGGATAGCGGCAAGCATGCCGAATATGCCGCCTACAGTACCTGCAAGAAGCATCACGACAAAAATCTCAAGCGGGCTGGCCTTGATGCTGGTAGAATATATTACCGGCTGGAGAATGAAATTGTCCACTAACTGCGCGGCGACGAAAATACATATCAGGATTGCGAGGAATCCCCAGAATCCGATTTCCAGACCATAGGAGCCGCCGCTGCAATAACGGATGACTACGGCAATCAGCGTCCCGAACACGCCGCCGAGCATAGGGCCGACATATGGAATTATATTGAGCAGCCCGGCCAGGAATCCTATTCCCACGGCCGTTCCGAATTCAAGCCTTGCAATACCCCACAGACCTATGAAGTCTATCAGCCCGACGCAGGTCATCTCGACTATCAGTCCGATGAAATAGCGGGACAGAAGTTTCTCCACGTCCGACAGAGCCGCCGAAACTTCCTCTTCGTGCCTGTCAGGAGAAAGCGAACAGATAATCCTCGAAAACAGGGATTCATCGCGGATGAAGAAAAATGCGATGAACACCACCGAAAACAATCCTATCCCGAAACTGGCAAGAGCGGACGCCACGGAACCGAGCACGTTGGAGAAGATGCCCACATTGAACACTGATTTCAGTTCATCAAGAATCACGGCCTCTATCCTGAAGCCCGGTTCAAGTCCGAACTTGTCGCGGAGAAAACCGTTCAGCTGCACGAGATTGCCCGAAATTGCCCCGAGAGAGCCCTCGTTGGTAACCTCCGCCACATCGGACACCACTTCCTTCACCATAGGCACGAGTCCGGCTATGATACCGCTGAAAATCACCATTATAAGCAGCAGCGACAGCAAGGCCGTAAGCCAGTCAGGGGCGGATTTTCCCTTGATCCGCACCTTTGACATCAATATTTTGAGAGGTTTCGCTATGAGAGAGACTACGCCGGCAAGCAATATGTATACAATGACGCTGCCGAACTGTCTCCACAGCAGCCATACGGCAGCTGCAGCCGCAGCAACCAAAGTCCACTTGGCCAAGACATCTACATAACGGATCTGATCGGGCTTGTCCATATTAAGTAATCTTCAAAAAATAACCTGCCTCACTATTGAATATCTTTTTGGTCTATATCCCTTTTCTCATCAGTCATTTGCCACCGGCAAACTCCTTCTTCAAAAAGAACCTTTTCGATAAGCCGAGGGCAGAGGAAAACAAAGTTTCACTCTGCCGAGGCGAGAAAAGTGGCGCATGAAATGCGACATCTATCCTCAAAAATCTTATTCTTATTGATGCACTTTCTTTTTTTCATATTACCAAACTTGCAAAATGAGATTCTATTTTCCGATCCTTGAAACAATCTCTCTCACTGCATTCTGCATCAGCGGATACTGTTCTTCCATAGAACAGAGCAACTTGTACTGCGCACGGGTGCGCACGAGGTTATGCTCCGGATATTTGATTTTGTAATAGGTGTCGCCGTTCAGATAGTCCATGAGGAAGCGCAGAACCTGCTCGAAGGTAATGTATATGCCTGAGAAAGCCAGACTGTCGATTTCGGCCGGTGTCAGGAAGGATGCGGCCTCGCTGAGATATCCTTCAATATAGGCCTTGAACATAGGCATTGACATTGAAATCTTGGACAGATCCGGCTCGTCCTCGGCGGCGGTATTCGTATAGCAGCGGAGGGCGTCGCCCACGTCGTTCAGCACGGGAGCGGACATGACCGTATCAAGATCGATTGCGCAAAGCACCTCCCTCGTAGCGGCATCGAAAAGTATATTGCTGATTTTCGTGTCGTTATGAGTCACACGGCAAGGAATTGTCCCGTTCTCGACCAATGCCGCGAAAGAGAGTATCTTCTCTCTGCGGGACTCAATCCAGGATATTTCCTCCTGACATGAGGTCACCCTTCCGGCAAGGTCGTTCTTTACAGCCTCGTCCCACTGCACAAAACGCCACGGCAGATTGTGGAACCCTTTGATCACCTCGGCGAGCGGCTCCCGGAAATCCGAAAGCAAAGCCTGAAACCGGCCTATGCCAACTCCGCCCTGATATGCAAGTTCAGGAGAATCTGCCAGGGTATATGACAGAGTTTCAGGAATGAACGTGCACACAGCCCAATATTCTCCTTCCGCATCCTGATACCACAGATTTCCGTCTTTGGCAGGAATGACAGTCAGCGTCTCCCTCGCAGGGTCGGCCACTTTCGCCTTGATATGCGTGGTCACTTTCCAGATGTTGTGCATCATAGCAGGCACATCCGGAAAGACGGATTTGTTCTTGCGCTGAAGAATATAGTCAGGACTGTCCCCTGCCGTCTTAATTATCAGCGTGTCATTGATAAAACCCTCTCCAAGGGGCTTGATTCCGATTATCTCCCCCTTGATCTCGAACTTCGATGCAATCTCGCGAAAATCCATAGTATCATTAATTAAGTGCTCTTCAAAAATAAGCTGCCTCACTGATGAAGTGAAAACGAAGCCGCTAATTTACTGTTTTCTCCAGTATTTTCAAACCCCGCCGCGACAAAATCACGACAGAATCCAGTATTGCAAATTAAAACAATGGACCTTAATAACATATTAACACCTGTCTTAACCATGAGGAAAAAACAGGTGTCGATGAAAAATTTATGATATTCCCTTGTGTGGCGCGGAAGCTTTACTGCTATGGCTTAGAAATAAACAGACTTTTTTCAGATAGCTATCAGTTCCCGGCCCAGACTATGCAGAGAAGAAACAATCTCCTGCCTGCGCTTCACGCTCGGCCTCTTTATTCCGTAGATGTACTTTGAAAGCAGACTCTTGTTGATGCCCATGCTTCGGGCAACCTCAGAAACATTCAACTGGGGAAACCGTGCGAAAATCATGGCTATCTCGTTATTATAATCAGGTTCTGCACTATCTTCAATAAAACTGGAGACATGAATATCCTCGTCCAATGAGGGCCAACGAATGTCATCACCAAAACGTCCGATCCTGTAGTCAAGACGCTCTTCATCGGTAGCATCGAGCAATACAGGAAACGCCTCCAAAGGCCTTGAATACACCTTCGCAGCATCCGTTTCTATATAGACCCTCTGTGAGTCAAACCACACTTTACTTATCTTCTCCATGATACTCATTCCGAATAGTTCAAAAAGCGTCGGCATAATTACCATATCTAACTTCGCACAAAAATAGGGATAATTTTTTATCCCTGCAATATTATTGAGAAACACCTGTCTTAACCGTGAGGAAAAGACAGGTGTCGATGAAAAGTTTATGCAGATTCCCTTGTGCGGCGGGATTATTTACGCTTCAGTTCGTAGCTGCCGGCAGAACCGGAGAAGTAGAGCAGGCCTTCATCCTGACGAACCTCGCCGGTGCAGATAACTTTGCCGTTGCAGGTGACTGTCCACGTGCCCGGCTGAAGGTCCGTCACAAGAATCTTCAGTTCGGGAAGTGAGGATTTGAACCTGAAAGAACATGCTGACAGAGGACGGGAGTCGGCGCTGAATGTCACCACGCGGTCCGCAACCACGGCACCTGCCACTGTCTCCGACTCCACCGCCGTGACTTTGCCGAAATCCCTGCAGTCATTGTCTGCCACCTGAATCACATTGAGGAAATTGTCGCGGGCAGCCGCCTTTGAAGGGCAGACTTCCACTCTCCACGCTCCCCTCTCGTTGGCAGGGTCAGGTCTTGTAGTCGCGGCATTCGGATAATTCTCGCCGAACACCCAGAACTCCTTGCCAGGACCGCCTACAGGGGTGATTTTCGCCTTGCGTGGGAACAGAACTGTGTTTTTGAGCATGCCGCTGTCCCCGTCAAGAGTACGTGAGATGGTGAAGCTGCTTCCTGAAACCGCAGGTTTCTCTATACTGTGCATAAGCCAGTATTTCCGGAAAGAAGGATCGGAAGATTCCACATTGTCATAAATCACCATGGCCGCCGGATGCTCACTGTCCTCAAGATTGAGGAAAGCGAAAGACCGTGTGACATTCTTCACCTTGGAAGTATAAGCCTTGGTGATGTCACCTTTGAGGTATGAGAACTCAGGCTTCATACTGTCAGGTCCGAAAGCGTGCGCAAGAGTCTTTCCTACTGTATAGTCCTCGCCCAAAAGCTGCTCCATGCTGCGGCAGGTGTCCCACCTGTCGCCCGGCATTCTCTGTCCGCCGTCATTGCGGGCAGTCTTCGTCTTGTCTGCACCGCCGTAGTTCCAGCACTCGAAAACTTCATCCGGGTCGTACACTAAGAGCGAGTTGTGGGCGATGGTCCTCTTGTGATAGTTCTTGCAGTGAGGGCTGTTATAGCCGCCTGAAGTGCCCTGGTAGGAACCTGAATCGATGGCGAGCGGGCCTTTGTAATAAATCTGGAAAGAGCCGCCGTCCATGTGCTGGTGGTTGCCGTAGAAATGCTCGTTCACCTTCATCTCGGCGATTACGCTGTTTTCGTCCCAGCCTGTGCGGGCAATCATCCAGCCGAAAGGAGTGCCGCTGTAACGCGTCAAAGGCAGGTCTTCCGGTGTCTTCGGCTTCAGATCGAAGTCCATCCAGAGCAGTTGCATCATCAGAAGATGAGCCTCCACCGAAGGACGGATAAAATACTCGTTCTGGATATACGGGTCATGGTAATAGGATGCAGCCAACATTGCAGGCATGGCGTAGGAAGCAGGAGTCTTGCGGTTGTACGGATTCACGTCACCGGCTGGAAGCACGCCCTTGTCGGGCCTGCGGCGATAGATGAAATCGTAAAGCACATATTTCTGGGCAGGGTCGTAAACCGCACCGGCACCCATCTTGTCGAAAATCCAGAGGGAAATCAGGTCGTTGATATAACGCACGGACACATAGCCAGAGCCCTGATGATAGTTTCCACCATGATAGGTGTAGTTGCGTATCGGGAGATAGTCCCTGAACAGCATAGTGGACACATAATTGTAGATTTCAGGATCTTCGTCGTAGACCGCCACGCCAGCAGAAAGCAGGTCCCTGAGGATATTCCATTCGGAGCAGTGGCCAGCAAGGGGCTCGGTGGTCTTCGGCGGCCAGTGGCACTCCATAGTGGAGGCAATGCGCTTGAACTCGGCAATATAAGCCAGCCTCTCCTCCGGAGTCATCTGGTCGTAGCACCAGTCGTAAACCATGGAACCTACCATAATCATCACTCCGCTGGCCCTCGTGCGGTCATGCTTGGTGTCAAAATTGACGCGTTTCAGAGTGTCGAGCATAGAAGTGACTGCGCGGCGTGCCTGACGTTCATCCCCATTCACGAGATAGTCCAGAGCCTGCAGCTGCACCTGGGAAGTGACTCCACGCATGGCGAAATAATAGCGGAAGTCATGAACCTTGACTGCAGCTTCCTCCTCTTCGCTCCGGGGAACGGAACACTTGCGGAGTTTCTTGAGTATCTCCTTCCCTTGTGGAGTCTCCATTTTTTGCTTCAGTGCGGGGATATCCTCTGTCCTTACGTAAAGACGGGGATGCTCTGTCGGCGGAACCGGTACACGGACACCGTCAATTTCGGTCCATACAGCCTGCTTTGCGTCCCTCTCTACGGGAGTCCATGATTTCATGTCAGTCTGCGCCAGAAGCGGAAGCGCAGAAACGGCAAGAATAATTGATATTATATACTTTTTCATGTTTTGTGATATATCGGATTCTGGATTATGGAATCATCCTTTTATGCCTGTTGCGGTCAGTGGCCAGGCGGGCCTGTCCGCTGCACCCCTCCGCTCCCGGATGGGTGTCGAACCACTCGCGCAGAATCTCCCTGTGTTCGCTGAGCACCTCCGAGTATTTGGCCTCGACAGCCAGGTTGCGCGTCTCGCCACGGTCATTCTCCATGTCAAAGAGCTGCTCCCGGTACTGCCCCTTGTCGTAAAGTACATATTTATACTTCGGAGTACGCACCATCCAGCCGAGAGTCCCCGAAGTCTGGATAAAATTGGTCTCCACAACAATACTCCCGCGCAAAACCCCGCCGGACTGAGCGCGTCCTGCCCCGCTGCGGGCGGCAGC
>CABQAB010000015.1 GCA_902461985.1 uncultured Bacteroidales bacterium
CTGAGACCGCCATGTCCCCGGCTGCGGTCTGATGAAACGAACATCAGCTCGTCTCCCGCGAAAATCTGGGGTATTCCCCTCATCGTCGCCAGCATGGTCATGGCAAGCTTAAGTTTCCTTGGATCTTTGCCGAGCACGTCGCCTATGCGGTCCACATCGTGGTTGCCGAGGAAAATCATCAGATTGTCTACGTCATGATATACAAAATCGTGCGAAAGCAGTTCATATACCCTTGTCATTCCGCATCCCCAGCCGGCACCTTCATTCAGTCCCATGCGGATGGCATCGTGGAGCGGGAAGTCCATGACCGCCGGCAGATTGGAGTTGAAACCGTCCTTGTTAGGATTGTCCTTCTGCCAATATGCAAGCTGAGGTATGGAAGAGGTCCAACATTCGCCGACAATGTTCAGATTAGGATATTCATCGGTTATAGCCTTACACCACAAGGACATAGGGTCTTTTTCGTTATAGGGATAGGTATCCACCCTGAGTCCGTCTATACCGAATTTCTCAATCCACCACACTCCCCACTGCATGAAATAGTTGAGGACGTATGGATTGTCAAGGTTCATATCCGGCATCGAAGGCACGAACCAGCCGCTTTCCTGAATGTTCAGATCGTATTTCGAGGCATTCGGGTCCATATTCGCAGAGAAGCATATATTGGTACCGGTATATTCAGGGAAGACATGAATCCAGTCCTTGAAAGGCAGGTCCTTCATCCACCAATGGGATGTGCCGCAATGGTTCGTGACAATATCCATAATGACTTTCAGACCTTTCTCATGGGCCTTTTCAACATATTCGGCATATTTTGCATTGTCTCCGAAACGGGAATCGACATGGTAGTAGTCGGAAGCCGCATAGCCATGGTAGGACTCGTCGGGAGCATTGTCTTCGAGCAGAGGGGTGCACCAGATGGCCGTGGCTCCAAGTTCGGAAATATAGTCCAGATGGTCGATTATGCCCTGGATGTCGCCTCCGTGTCTGCCGAACGGTTCATTGCGGTCAGCCTTCTCCGTGGTGTCATCCGTGGAATCGTTGGACGGATCTCCATTCGCAAACCTGTCAGGCATAATCAGATAGATTACGTCCTTGCTCGTGAAACTTTCCCTTTGCGCCGAACCTTCAGCGCGGTTTTCAATTTCGTAAGGGTATTTGAACGAGTCGGTTTTATCTTTCTTGTTGGTGAAGACTATCCAGCAGGTGCCGGCCTCAGCCATTGAAGAGACATTTACGTCCACAAAGACATAATTGGGGCTGTCGCCGGGAGTCACATTTCTGACAGTTACGCCTTTGAGACCCTCTATGCTGACATCGTATGCGGATATGCCCTCTCCCTGCACCATAAGCTGCAGAGGAGTGTTCATGCCAACCCACCATGAAAGCGGTTCAACACGGCTCAGCTGCCCCGGACCGGCCTCGGGCAGATTCTGCCAGTCATTTGATGCACAAGAAGACAACAAAGCTGCCGTTGTAGCCATAATCATATACTTCAGTTTCATTTTTGCGCAAATTTAGAAGTTGTTTCAGTATTTATCAAAAGGTCTTCTTATCTATTCAATATTCGGCTATTATGGTTGCAGACGTGGCTGAGGCACTGATATAGTCTCCGGAATATGCCGCAAGACCTTCCGGGTCCGCTTTCCCGTTCCGGGCCAGGATTTTGTAACTGCCCTCAGGGATGTCCACGCTGACTTTCCGCTTGGAGCCGTTGAGAAGGACAGTCAGGGATTTTGCGGAGTCGATGCCTTCAAGGGAGTTTATTCTGAACGCCACAGCACAATCGTCTCCGCTGTCTATGAACTCTAATTTCTCGCGCACAAGTTCCGCATCTCCGAGGCAGAAACCTGGATGCGCGTGACGGATGGCGGCGAGGGCGCAGTAATAGCCCGTAAGATCCTTGTATTCCGTCTTGTAGTTCCAGTCTATGGCATTTATGGAATCCGGGCTGCAGTAGCTGTTCTTGACTCCGTGCTTGTGACGGAAAACTTCCTCTCCGTTATATATGAAAGGTATGCCCTGGGAGGTATACACCGCTGTCTGGGCCAGCTTGACCATGGAGATTTTCTCTTTTTCCGTGGCTTCTGTTGCCTCGTTCAGCCTGTCCCGCAGGCAATGGTCATCGTGACAGCTCACATAACTGATATGCTGGAGAGGGCTTTCGGTCCAGCGGGGCACACTGACCTGGGGATGCTCCACGCCGCCGGCGATTCCGAACTCAAGGTCGGCCTTTCTGCCTGGAACGCCGTCCATGAATCCGGCATTGGAACAGTCGAGAGGCCCCCTGACAGCATCCCTGATGTTGTCGCTGAATGCTCCGATGCCGTCAAGCTGCCATGTATTCACTTTCAAGGCTATTTCCTCCTCAGGCAGAGCAGGTGACATGGCCGCCCAGCCTTCTCCATAGAGCACAACCTCAGGGTCGATTTCCCGCAGGCTCTCCGCTATGATGTTCATGGTTTCGATGTCATGGATTGCCATGAGGTCGAAGCGGAAACCGTTGATGTGGTACTCCTGCATCCACCATCTGAGCGACTCTATCATATACTTGCGGTACATCTGCCTTTCGGAGGCCGTTTCATTGCCGCAGCCGGAAGCGTTGCAGAAGCCGCCGTTTTCGTCCATGCGGTAGAAATATCCGGGCATGGTGCGCTCGAAACCGGAAAGTTCCGCGGAATAGGTGTGGTTATAGACCACATCCATAATCACCCTGAAACCGTTCTCATGCAGGCTCTGGACCATCTGTTTGAACTCGCGGATGCGCACGACCGGGTCATACGGGTCAGTTGAATAGGAACCCTCGACGGCATTGTAGTTCTGAGGGTCGTAGCCCCAGTTGTACTGAGGCTCGTCCATCCTCGTCTCGTCCACAGTGTGGTAATCGAAAGACGGAAGGAGCTGTATATAGGTGACTCCCAGTTCTTTCAGGTGGTCGATACCTGTCGCAAGTCCCGAAGGATTCTTCGTCCCCGTCTCGGTAAGGGCCAGAAACTTTCCCTTATGTTCTATACCGGATGACGGATGAATGGAGAAGTCCCGGTGGTGCATTTCGTAGACTATGATGTCCGACGGCCTGATTTCAGGACTCTTGTCAGAACTCCAGCCTTCGGGGTCGCTGTCCTTCCAGTCGATGACCGCGGCCCTGTTGCCGTTCACGCCCACAGCCTTCGGTGCTATGCCCTGGGTCTCCGGCAGCCATTCTCCCTGCTGCATTACCCGGAACGTATAGAATCTGCCTTTGAGATTCTCTTTGACCGAGGCTTTCCACAGACCTTCGCGGCGGAGTTTCATTTTCACCGTCCTGAACGGCTCTCCATCGAGTCCGTTTTCATAAAGCCTGAGTTCCACCGCATCTGCCGTCGGGGCCCATAGTGCGAAATCGGTCCGTTCTTCCGTATAGACACATTCTTCGTAGGTGTTTTCCGGAACCGGAAGTTCTCCGGAAACAGTGCAGGCGGCAATCGCAGTCACAGCCAGGGCACACATGATTTTCGGTTTCAGCATCAAAATAACGAATGTAAGATCAATAATTAACTATCAGTTTGAAGTCGCCCGGCCTCATGTCGAACGAGAGCAGGTTATTGCCGCTACCGTCCGTGTAAGTCGTATAGCTACCGTTGCCGAAAGCGGAATAGTCCTTCCATGTGCCGGCGGCAGGCATGATGGCGGTAATGGTCTTTGTCGAAGTCGAGAAGTTGCCGATGACGGCGAAACGCTTTCCATCAACATATCCGAAGAGGAAACGGCCATAATCCCATTGACTGTCATCTACATACCACTCTATTTTTGCATCCCTGTCAAAGAAACGCGGATTCTCCCTGCGGAATTTCAAAAGACCTGCGTATGTGTCGTAAAGGCCCTTTCTGTATTTGTCTGCGAGGAACTGCTCTGTCATGACCGGTTTCTTGTCGGTGTCCCCGTTCCCTCCGGAAATGTCGTAGCCCAATTCTCCGAACTGCCAGATCATCTTAGGGCCGGGGACGGTGAGGAAGAACGCAGCGCAGCATCCGGCACGCCTCATCGAAACTGCCAGAGGAGAATTGTCATTGTCCTCTTCAGAAGCGGACGGAGCCGCGGAACCTGCTTTCATGAGCCACACAGTAAGGGTTGACGGGGCAAGATAAACATCATAACTGCCGGCAGCGGAAACCACGAGATTCTTCGAACTCGGATCTGCCAGAAGTTTGTAGCCTTCTCCGACAACAAGCGTCTTGTTGGCTCCGCTTGCACCGAGATTGCCCTTGTCCCATGAATTGGACTCCCTGATTTTGAACTGCGCTCCCGCCTCGAACTCAATGCCTTTTGCGACGTAGAATCCTCCGGACCGGCTCATTTTGATATCTGCCTTGTAGTTGGCAGCCGTCTTGTCGCCCCAGCCAGTAAGAGTTCCGCAGATGCCCCAGTCAGCCGATGCGCTCGCACCTGTGGCTCCGTAGCATATCCTCTGCTCATCGTGGCTTTCCATATAGGCAACATATCCGTTGGCAAAAGCTTCGGTGAAACTGCTGCCGGACCTGTTGCCTTTCACGGCATTCGCATACTGCCCCGTGCATTTTCTCCATGGATATGCCCCGAAAGCGGACAGTTCATTCTCCTCGTTGCGGTCGCCCAAGTGTTCGAGAATCATCACTGCGTCCGGATTCACGCCCTGAATATAGTCGTAATAGTCGCGTAGTATCGCTATGCGGGAAGCGTCATATCCACTCCATGCACTCACATTCGAACCTGTATTCTTCTGGGTGAAGCCTTTGGAGAGGTCGAAACGGAAACCGTCCACGTCGTATTCTTCGAGCAGATACTTCAGACTTTCTTTGATATGGTCACGTACCATCGCGTTTTCATGGTTCCAGTCGTGGAAAACGCTGTACGGATGAGTTGCGACCACATTGAACCACGGATTGTTCTGGGCTGTGCGGTTGTTTGCCCCGTCCCAGTAGAGTTTTGCCCACGGATGCGTGCCGGTTGCATGATTGTAGACTACGTCTATAATGACGGCCATGCCTCTGCCATGACATTCATCTATGAACTCCTTGTACTCTTCCCTTGTCCCGTAGGCCTTGTCGAGGGCAAAATAATGGTTAGGGTTGTAGCCCCAGCTTTCATTGCCGTCGAATTCCTGTACAGGCATGAGTTCTATGGCGGTGACTCCTAAATTCTGAAGATAGTCCAGCTGTGCCGCAGCACCCTTGATGTCTCCTGTTTTCGAGAAATCCCTGAACAGAAGTTCATAAATCACGAGGTCGTTCTTGTCCTCGATTCTGAAGTCACTGTGCTTCCAGGTATATTCAGGCCTGTTGATCTGGAATGCAGAAATCAACCCTCTGGCTCCGGTTTCAGGATAAGGCCTTACTCCCGGAAGGTATTTGTCGTTCCACTGGTCATAGACGATTTCAGTATAAGGATCCCCGACTTTGACGGTTTCACTGCCTTTGGTAATGAAATACTCGAAACGGTATTCCGTATCAGGATCAAGTCCTCCGATTGTGGTCCACCAGCATCCTGCTGCGTCATCCCTTTTCATCGCGTAATCGGATTTCCTCTCCCAGCCGCTGAAATCTCCGACAGCATAGCAGTAGTCTGAACATTCGCCTTTATTGTCCTTGTCGTAGAACACGAGGGTGACATTGTCGCTGCCGGTATAGTTGATACCGTATTTCACGCCTTCAGGCAATGATTCCCGCACCACAGGGTCAGGCTCAAAAGGCTCGAACTCGTATCTGTTGTCGGTTACGTCTATTATATAGTCAGGCTTGGTCTGCTTGTTCCCGTCCGCGCTTCTGAATATGAAGCCCAGCTGGACCAGCGGAGTCTCACCCGAGCCGTACCACTCGCGAACACTGGTGGTTATACTGAATTTCCACACACCGTCACCAAGTTTTTCAGCCTTGCACTTGTCCGTATTCACACCCCACTCGGCCGGCATGAAACGCCACTCGTTGTCCTCATATACGGCACCGGTATAGACATACACATCTCCGGACCAGTTCTTCAGCGCATCCGAGGCCTTGGCCTTGTAGTAGACAGTCAGCTGTCCGTCAGCATCCACTTCAGCAGGCAGATGAGAGATGCCGGCAGGAATCTTCGCCAGTTCCGGATCTTCGACATTGCCGCCACCGTCCCCCGGATTCTCGACCGGACCGGTAACTTTTTCACAAGAAACGACAGCCCCGGACGAAGCCATCATAAGCACAGCGAGCAGAAAAGAACACACTCCGCTCACGGAAAATCTGTCTTTATAGGTCATAATCTATTCTATTGTTACTAATTATGCAACAGCCTGTGCACGGACGCATCCTGTACAGGCTCATACAACGGGACAAATATAGGTAATTTCAGAAAAGAGGAAGCATGACGGCGGACGAACGGGCAGGTAAAGCGGATGAACTGCAGGTTTTTTCTTTTCCGATTCATAAATTTTTCCTTTCCGAAAAAGAAAAAAGTTTCCAAAACAGAAAAATCTCGTGTTTTTTTTGATAAATCGTGCAATCGGACAGAATTCTGAATATAGTTTTGCCCTCGACAAAAACACGTCGAGATGAAAACCGAATCGAAAAAATTGCATCCATTCATACACCGGGGCCGGTTGTCCATTCATTGTCTTTTTCACGGGGGCTTCTGTCCCTCAATGATTGTTTTATTTCTATTTGCTTGCTGCTCGCCGGCCCTTTTCTTTTCATGCACTCCGGACATCCTTTACAAGGACGAGCCGGACAGAGACCTCCCAAACGACGAGGCGACAGTCCCGACACGGCTGAACATTTCCACACCGGCTTCAATACGGATTGAAACCTGCGACATCTTAGTCTACGACGGCGGTCCGTTCGGACGGCTCGACTCAAGAACCGTCATAAAGTCAGCCGGCATAAGGCAAATGCCCTTGGAAATAACTTCAGGCAACGGCGACAAAATCTTCGTAGCACTTTGCAATCTGCCTGACGGCTTCCTCCAGTGGGAAGA
Organism: uncultured Bacteroidales bacterium; assembly: GCA_902461985.1. GTDB lineage: Bacteria > Bacteroidota > Bacteroidia > Bacteroidales > UBA932 > Cryptobacteroides. Next base: position 6,961 of record CABQAB010000015.1, read on the forward strand.
TATCATCACTATACACGCCCTGAGACAGCTTACAGCTTCGCTGGAAAACGAAAGCGAAGGCTGTCCCATCCTTTGCGGAGAACTCGGTTCGCCGGCTGGAACAGACATCAGCATCCGGCTCAATCCGCTCACAGCCAGAATCCGGCTCGGCAAAGTCTCCTGTGACTTCGGCGGCACAGCCTATTCCGGCGAGACGGTCACGGACGTGAAAGTCTACCTGACAAACGTGAATGCCGACTGCGGGCTGCTGCCTGACAGCGAACAGCGATACCGTTTCATCAATAACGGGGCTTACAATTACGCTGACTGTGCAGGCTTCAAAGACCGCAACCTGCTTATGAAAAACATCGCCGGCGGCATAGGGAATCGAGAACGCGAGGCAGGGCTTGACTTCTTCTGCTATCCCAATCCGAACCGGAAGGAATCATTCGGGCAGCCGCTGACGAGATTAGTCGTAGAAGGCAATGTGGCCGGGCACAAATGGTACTGGCCCATAGATCTGTGCCTGCTGTCCGACAACGGCATTGAAGCCGGCATGACATACGAAATAAGCCTGAGACTGCTGAGAACAGGAACAGACAATCCGGATATACCGGTGAGTATCAACGAGAACCATATGACAATTGAGGTTTTGAGATGGAAAGAAAAAGAAAATCACAGCGTTTCGTTTTAAGGAGCCTGTATTTCATTTTGTGTTTATTGGATGTCTTCGGCTGCACGGCTGTCGGGATTGACACCCGTGTATCTGTGGACATCGTACTGGCCGACACTGCACTGTCATCAAAATCTGCAAATCCGGACGAGAACACCATAAGGGACGCCAATATCTTCATATTCTCCGATGACGGATTTCTCGAAAAATCCATTTACCTAAAGGGGAACAGCTGTCCCGTGCTTTTGGTCAAAGGGCGGAAATACAGCATCCTCGCCTGCGCCAATTTAGGCTATGAAATAAAAAATGCGGACAGGGAAACGATTGAACAGCTGGAATTCCCTCTGGCCTACCCTGACGATTTTTCTACCGGCATGCCGATGTGCGGAACTGCAAAAAATGTGGAAGCCGGCGGGAAAATAACAATAGAAATGGAGAGACTATGTTCCAAAATAAGCGTCGCCTTTGACAGAAGCCGCCTGGACAGCGGCGTAAGCATGACAGTCAGCAGACTTGCCGTCGGAAATTGTCCGAGGAAATGCAGGGTCTTCGGACCGTCCGCCGTCACTGACCACGACGAATGTTTTACGACCGGATTCGACAGAGACTATTCCGGATGCAAGGAACTGAACAAGACTCATGGTGACGGAATCAGCGGCGAAGTATCACTGTATATGCTTGAGAACATGCAGGGACAGTTTCCCGGAGCCCCTCAGTCGGAATCAGAAAGAGTATTTCCTGAAGGTCATTCTGCGGCTGAACTCTGTTCCTATATAGAAGCCGAAATGGAATACAACGCCGACGGAGGTTCCGTAAAAGGCAGACTCAAGTATCGTTTCTATCTTGGAGAAAGTCTCAGGGATCTCAATGTCGAAAGGAACTGCCACTATCACTTCACCATTGTTCCGGAAGGGAACGGGTTGAAGGAAAGCAGCTGGAGGGTGGACAAGACAGGACTGACCGCGGAAAGATATTTCGAGATGACTCCGAAAGGCTACATTGAAGCAGAAATCGGAGACATCATACATATCCGCTGCAGCTATTCTCCTCCATGGGCAGACTTTTATCCCGGAACGGAGGAATTGGAGGAGGATAAGGCAAGGGGAATTTACGATTATGAAATGGACGATGACGGGAAAGGGGTCATACTGACCATCACCGGCTACGGGTCAGGAATGGTGTATATGAGTGCCGGAGCTCCAGTCAATGAATCAGGACTGTTATATATCCACGTAAAAGGAACAGAGGAGAACGAATCATGAAGAACCAGATTATTGCGGCAGCCGCTGCAGCTGCATTGTTTATCGCCTGCACAAGGGAAAGCATCCCTGCAACCAACGGCTCTGCGGCCGGGGAGAAAGGGGAAATTGTGGAACTGTCCCTGAACCTGCTTTGTGGGAACGGGAATCAGGCAACGAAATCCGCCCTTTTTGAAGACGATGGAGTCACAGACCTCAACCTCTATGTCTGGAGGAACGGCATCCTTTTGGAACACCGCTACTATGACAACTTGGAAAAAGAAATCAGACTGTCCCTTGTCTGTGGAAGCGGGTATTCATTCTATGCTTTAGCAAACTGCGGCAGACGCCTTGAACCGGAGACTGCCGGCTGGAAGAACGATGAGGGCGCCATGAAGCAGCTATCCATCAATTATCCGGGAGAAAGCGGCGTGAAGGCACTCTGTCCCATGGCGGGATCTGCTGTCGGAATTGAAATAGGCCAGTCAGTCCAGGAACGTCTGTCGCTCGAATTGGAAAGGCTGGTCAGCAGGGTTCGGCTGAATTTCAGAAAAGACATGGCACTTTCATCGTCCGGTCTTGAAATAACCGGCATACGTCTCCATGACGCCCCGGCATCCACACTGCCTTTCGGCGGCACCGGGAAAGCGGCTGAAGGAAATCTCTGCGACGGAGACTTTGCAAGCGACGCCGACCTTTCATTCATCAACTCCGGAGGGACAATCGACTTCTATGTGTTCGAGAACTGCTGGGGAGACCTGCTTCCAGGCAACACCGACCCGAAACAGAAAGTTCCTTCGTCTTTAGGAAACATGAGAGGCCCCACATACATCGAAATCAGCGCATCGTTCGGCACAAATTCCCTGATTACGGGACAACTTGTCTACCGGATTTTTCCCGGCAGGGATGCCACATGCAATTTCGACCTCAGGCACAATTCTTCATGTACAATCAGCATTTTCGGCTCGAAAAACGGACTTGGTGAACTGAACTGGCAGATTGAGCCGGACATCACGTTCAACGACTTCCTTGCTGACTACGAAACCACAGCCGGACATCCGGGCAATGACTTGTACTTAGGTGAAATCTTCAAGGGAAGAATCTGCAGAATAGACAATTCCATAATCGACTATTTCGGAGGTAGCCTTGAAGCGGCGGCTGACGAAATCACTATACGCTGCATCGAAGACGGGACTTCTACGGGAGACCCTGTCATCCTGACAGTGAATGGCACTGACGAAGACGGAGGCATATCCATAGAAGGAACCTGCCGGCGGGCAAGTGTTTCGGGATGCGCGTTCTGGATATGCGACAGCGAAGGCAGTCCTGTCACTAAAATCGCAGGAGACGTGCTTGTCCGCAAACCTGCAGTCGTTTTCTCCGATGAAAGCCGGGCCGACCGTCCTCATGCCACGGAATCCGAAAAAACCATCACCATAAACGGTGGTCCTGTCGGGCTGAATGTCTATTTCTGCGACAAGGCCGGCAACAATCTTCTGTCTGAAGCCGGGGGCTGTTACGATTTCGATGGCAGCGTGTTTGACCTGCGGATTTACGACAACCACGATGACTGGGACGGAATCTATGAATTCGGTTGCATGGAAAGCGGAATCACGGACCGCTACGACAAAGACAGCCATGGGCTTGACGGGAGACCGATGTGCAGGACAAGCATTACGCTCACCAACGACGGACGGGAATACGACGTCAATAAAGACCTCTGGGAACTGGTCAGAAGCACACGCCCGATATGCCAGACCTTCCATGACAGCAGGCATGGTCTTGAGACACAGAATGTCTACGACGTGGATTATTTTCCACTGACAATCCATTACTGTGATGCAGCATTCGGCGGAAGCGAACTGGCTAAAGAATTAGGTGTCACGACCAACCAGTTCTTCTATGTGGAGAATCCCTCCAACATGTCTTTCCTTCTTACACATCTTGCACTTGCAAAGCAGGGAGACAGCACTACCGGCAGCAACAACTACACCTGGCCGTCGAACATGAAATACTACGTATACACCTGTCCGTCCGGACTGAATCTTCCTGAATCACTCTACTTGCAGTATGCGGAAGCCTGTTATGAACAGCGGGACCATTACAGCTATGACGGGTGTTACGACATTGACGGGATGGACGGCAGTTGCGTCATATCGTTGAAAAACAACTTTGAGGATTTGCTTAAAGCACTCAATTATGCAGACGGCAAATACTTCTATAATACTTTCGGATATTACAACCCCAAGGGCAACCATGGGTACAAGCTGGCTGACGGCCTCAATCTCATGCTCGATGTGCGTTCGACAGAAGGCGACAGAATAAACTATAGTTACAGCATAGAACTGGAAAACGGAAGCATGGAATGCAGCTACGTCTACGACAATTACCCTATCAAATATGTCTCGACCTTCAGCAACGGTGCCAGGGGAAATTATCTGGACAGCCACAGCACCGCCTACAACATCAAGAATCTGTATTCCGGCTACCCCGACCTGACCCCTCTCAACATTTCGGGCCTGATGCTGAAAAGCCGGGACATGAAGTTCGCCATTGCCAGTCCGGAAAGCACGTCGCCCTACTATTCAGTGCAATATTCAGGACCTGTGGAAGACACAGGCTTTCCTTTCGAGCTAATCTGCAACGGAGCGTGTTCATACCATGACAAAGGGACCAGAAGAGACCCTGTCACCGCATATCCGTCCACTAACTACCAGAAGACATCGACCGCAAAATCCAGACACATTTACACGGAAAACTTCACCGGCAGCGGCATCATGAACTGTTTCACGAGTATGTTCAACACCATTTACAAAGACAAATACACATGGCTGGGTACAGACGAAGGCTGGGACCACCACTCCCATCCGACAAGGCTCACCCTTTATCCCAAGATCAGCCAGTCCGTGAACGCAGACTGCAGATACCTCTACAATCTGACTTTCACTTCCCAGAACGTCCGGTATGCCAACAGCGGCTACTCTCCCGATGCCGACAGCAGCCCCTACTCCGTAAAGACTGAATTCAACTGCAAAGAGTTCCACAAATCATTCACCCACACTATGATAGTGCTGAAGTAATTGTTTTTGATGAGGGGGGGGACTGGAGTTCTGTCCGGAGTCAGACGATGAACGGTCTTGCAAAAAACCGGACAGTTTCTCAGTTCTTGAGCCTCCACTTGCAGATTGTCACGCCGAAAAGCACAACCACTTTGTGAGGCACATAGTCATAAGTTTCATATTTGATGGCAAAAATGAATTCCAGAATCCTGGTCACAAGATGATGTCTGTCCTTTTTCTCAAATGTGAGCGTTCCATGCCGGATATAGCGGTCAATTGATGACTGGAGGGCCTCACTGCGGCTGTAGATGGACTCGGCGAGCCGGATGACTTCGGAACGGACATCAGCCGTAGTCCAGCGGACGGCAAGCCAGTAGCATGGCAGGAACAACTCAGGGGAAAGCCGCTCGAACTTCTGCTTCAAGCCGTTGCGGAGGGCGAAGTCCTCAATGGCCATATAAGCGTGCAAGTGGTCAATCGCCCGTTTCGTGCCGCTGAAAGTGTTTGACATTATGGAACCTTCGTGCCGGATGTACAGATACAGCGGACGGCTGATGCAATACATCTTTTGCGCAACCAGAAAATACTGTCTCGAGAACTGGAAATCCTCATAGTAGATATTTTCGAAGCGGATGTTGCAGGATTCTATGAGGGAACGGCGGAAGAACTTGTTGCAGACAGAACTGTCGGCCTTTATCACCATATCGTCAGTTACAGGCTGCACTCCGTCTCCATGAACCGTATAATAGTCCGAAGTGGAAACAGGCACTCCGTCCCCGTTCTCCGTAACAAGCCTGATACTGAAGCGGACCATATCCACATTCTCCGCAAATGCCTTTGAAACGGTTTCGTATGCGTCAGGAACGACCATATCATCCGAATCGAGGAATGTAATCCATTCCGACTGAGATGCCTCGATACCGGCATTTCTGGATGCTCCCGGACCGGAATTCGGTCTGTTGATGATTCGGATCCTGTCATCCTCGGCCGCAAGCCTTTCGAGGATTTCTGCCGAGGAGTCTGTCGAACCGTCATTGACGCATATTATATCCAGATTGCGGTACGTCTGGTTCATTACGCTTCTGACGGATTTTTCGAGATATTTGTCAGTGTTGTAAACGGGAATAATAACCGAAATCTTTTCATTCTGTATCATAGGGGAAGCCTTGCATTAAAACCCGGCGAAGATAGTGAAACTTTTCGAGATTCCATGAAAGATGTCCAAAATCATCTTTTCGCTGCAACGTATTGCAACAATATGGGAGAATCGGCATCTATTAGGGATGTATGCATTACTGACAATCCAGATTGAATCATGACTCAAGACAAAGAAAAAACTGTTTCAATGCCCAAGGTTTCCATTTTGGTTCCATGTTACAACGTGGAAAAATATCTCCAGTGCATTGATTCCATTCTTGCACAGACACTTAAGGACATCGAGATTATCTGCATAAACGACGGCAGCAAAGATTCGACTCTCGAGATATTGCGCGATTATGCCGGACGGGATTCCCGCATTTCCATAATAGACAAAAAGAATTCAGGTTACGGCGCATCCATGAATATGGGCCTGGACAAAGTCTCCGGAGAATATGTGGGCATTGTGGAATCCGACGACTACATAGAGCCGGAGATGTTCGAGAAGATGTACAACGCAGCAAAAAAAGACGATCTGGACATTGTCAGATGCCTTTTTAATGAAATAAACGAATTAAATGGTGAGAGAAGCCTGAGAAATGACGAAGACTGGGGAGCCTACAGATGCGGCGAGATTTTCAAACCGCTGACACAGAAGAGCATTTTCTGGATGCAGCCGTCTATCTGGGCCGGAATATACAGACGCAGCATGCTTGAGGACAACGGAATACGCTTCCTCGAGACTCCCGGAGCAAGCTATCAGGACACGTCTTTCGCATTCAAGGTCTATGCATGTGCAAAAAAAATGACAGTGCTTCCGTATGCCCTGCACAATTACCGTATAAACGAGAATTCTTCCGTGGCATCTGCCGGCAAGATATTCTGCGTATGTGACGAAGAAGCCGAAATCAGACGCTTCGCAAAAGCCAAAGGGATATTTGAGAAACTGAAAGGTGTCATGGCATTCAGGACTTTCGGATGTTACAAATGGAACTATAAACGTCTTTCCTACCCGTGCAAACGACAGTTTATCCGTCAATGGTCCAAAGAGTTGCGCCAGCAGTTTGCCGAAGGAAGCATCACGAGGGAGTATTTCTCCAGGGGGCGTTACCTGCGCATGTGGCTGGTGGCAAACTGCCCTAATCTGTTCTATTTCTCGAAACAAGTCTGAAGATGGATAAACAATACGATTATATCATTGTCGGAGCAGGTCTTTTCGGAGCCTGCTTCGCCTATATAGCAAAAAGGCAGGGCAGGAAATGCCTTGTAATAGACAGACGTCCGCATATGGGGGGCAATCTCTATTGCGAGAATGTCGAAGGCATAAATGTCCACAAATACGGTGCACATATCTTCCACACCTCCGACCGTGAAGTCTGGGAATTCGTGAATTCACTGGTCGAGTTCAACAATTACGTAAACTCTCCTGTCGCCAATTTCCATGGGCAGCTTTACAATCTGCCGTTCAACATGAACACTTTCAACCGGATGTGGGGCGTCGTAACCCCTGCCCAGGCCAAGGAAATGATTGAAAGACAGAGGAAGGAAGCGGGCATAAGAGAACCAAGGAATCTTGAGGAGCAGGCTATTTCATTGGTAGGCAAGGACATCTACAGGATTCTCATCGAAGGCTACACCGAAAAACAATGGGGACGCAAGTGCAGCGAACTGCCCGCATCAATCATAAAACGCCTGCCAGTCAGATTTACTTACGACAACAACTATTTCAACGACCGTTGGCAGGGTATTCCCGCAGGAGGCTACAACCGTCTTTTCGACAAACTGCTCGAAGGCATAGAAGTGCGCCTGAACTGCGACTGGTTCGACGAGAGGGAAACGCTCAAGGAATGTGCTGAAAAAGTAGTCTACACTGGACCGGTAGACCGTTATTTCGACTATTGCTATGGCAAACTGGACTACCGTAGCGTGCGCTTCGAGACATCCGTCCTTGACACGGACAACTACCAGGGAGTGGCGGTAATGAACTACACTGATGCCGAAACCCCGTATACCAGAATTATCGAGCACAAGCATTTCGAATTCGGCACCCAGCCCAAGACCGTGATTTCCAAGGAGTTCTCTTCGGAATGGTCGGACGGCAGCGAGCCTTATTATCCTGTCAACGACAGCCGCAACACCGAACTGTATGCGAGGTATAAAGCCCTCGCAGATGCCGAGACCGGCACGATATTCGGAGGCCGCCTCGCCGAATACAGATATTACGACATGCACCATGTGATAGCCCAGGTGCTTCATCATCCTGAATTACGCAAATAGCCAGAACCCCACATCATGCAATCATTGTTGCAAGCAATCTGCAAGTCATTCATAATTCTGTCCTTGCCGGTTTGCCTATTTTCATGCGAAAAACCCGATTTCGGACAGAATCAGGAACCTTGGGACGATGCCGTCACTGACTTCGACGCCGATTACCATTTTTATGTAACCATTGCCACGATGCCGTCCCTGTATGCCGGCCTGCACGCCCTCTCCCACGACAAACCGTCAT